>NZ_WEII01000140.1:0-9004 GCF_009183805.1 Bacillus sp. B2-WWTP-C-10-Post-4
AATATGAACACTATTGAAAGGAGGTAGAAATAAATGTCATGGAAAAATGATTGCTGGAGTTCTCAGAAAAAGCATTGTAATGATGATTGGTGGAAATCTAAAGAAAAGTGTCATTGTGATGACGATTGGAGTTCTCAGGAAAAACATTGTAATGATGATTGGAGTTCTAAACGAAATAAGTGTCGTTGTAAATGTTTCTTTATTTGTTGCCATTGTAAAAGAAAAAATTGGTAATATTTTCAATCTCAACTTAAAGGAAAGAATATGTCTTTTGGAACCAATCGGACTTTTCCGAAAAGTTGATCCCTCACCTACTTCCTTGCTTTCGCTAAATTTTTAGGTGGGGGGCATTACTGCCTGACAAATAGCGAGATAAATACTAGAATGTAATATATAAAGGTTTAAACAGACATATAAGCAGTCACGCTTTGTCATCACCTTGTTGTTGTAAATTAGTATTCCCCCATTGAATAGACATTCTATAATATCGTATTTTGATTAAAACTATAAAACATACTTAACACTAATAGTAGAATTTTTCTTCTTCATCAAATTCACTTCTTCTTTTTTTATAAACATAAAAAAGGAGCTCTATTTATATAGAGCTCCTTTCTAATTTTATAATTTACTAGACTGTAACCCCTGAATAAATGGAACTACTTCAGGATTTACAAGTGAAGACAAATCACCTAATTCTTTTCCTAAGTAAGCTGCTTTAATAACACGGCGCATTACTTTAGAATTACGTGTTTTCGGTAAATCTTCTACAACGTGGATGTCTTTAGGACACAACGCTTTTCCAATATGAGAGTTTACTAAACTCATTAATTCTTTCTTTAATTCTCCTGTGAATGTTACATGGTCTCTTAATACTACAAAACAATGACAAACTTCACCTTTTACTTCGTCAGGTACACCAATTGCAGCAGCTTCAATTACATCGTTATGTTTCACAAGAATAGATTCATATTCAGCAGGTCCAATACGTTTACCTGCAATATTTAACGTATCGTCTGAACGCCCTGTGATGATATATTGTTCACCATCGTAAATGACCCAGTCACCGTGGACCCATTTATTTTCAAAACGCGACCAATATGTGTTTATGTAACGTTCATCATCTTCCCAGAAGCTTTTCGTCATACCTACCCAAGGTTTCTCTAAGCATAATTCTCCGACCTCATCCCGAATTGGTTTACCTTGATCATCCAGTACGACAGCTGCCATTCCTGGTAAAGATGCGTTAAAACTAATCGGTGCTATTGGCTTAATAAGAATATTACCGAAAATCCCACCAGAGATTTCAGTTCCACCTGAGTAGTTACAGATTGGGACATTTCCTTTTCCAACTGTTTCAAACAGCCACATCCATGGATCAGGATTCCAAGGTTCTCCTGTTGATGCGAATACTTCCAAACTCTTTAAAGAATGTTTATTGACATACTCATCACCTTTTGCCATTAATGCTCGGATTAACGTTGGCGAAATACCTAAATGAGTAATCTCATATTTATCAACTGTCTCCCATAACCGGTCTGCTTCTGGGAAGTCTGGAACACCTTCGTACATAACCATCGTTGCTCCATTAATGAGTGAACCGAATAATAGAAACGGCCCCATCATCCAGCCCATATCAGTTACCCATAATACACGATCACCTTGTTTAATATTCATTCCAAATCCTGCATCAAAAGCTGCTTTCAAAGGAAATCCTGCATGCGTGTGTACTGTTCCTTTCGGCTTACCAGTCGTTCCTGATGTATAAATGAGCATCAATGGATCATCACTTTGCATTTCCTCTGCATGTATGAATGGTTTTTCTTTTTCTAGCGTACTCCACGAAAAGTCATAGTTATGTGGTGTAAAATCATTTCCTGCATGACGAACGATAACAACTTTTTCAACAGTTGGGCAATGTTCACAAGCTTTATCTACTTCATCTTTTAAAGAAACAATTTTACCGCGGCGTGAAAATCCATCTGCGGTAATAATCATTTTTGAACCTGCCGCTTGCACACGTGTCATAACTGCATCAGACGCAAAGCCTGAGAATATTGGTGAAATAATTGCTCCGATTTTCATTACAGCTAGCATCGCAACAACTGTTTCTGGAATCATCGGCATATAAATTGTTACACGGTCACCTTTCTCAATACCCGCGTGTTTCAAACCATTTGCAACACGGCTTACCCAGTTGTCAAGCTCTTCATATGTAAATGATTTTGAAGTTCCATTTTCTCCTTCGTACTGAAGTGCTGGCTGTATTCTCGTCTCTTCATCCGCAAGCCAGCGGGATAAAGCTGATTCTACAACGTTACATGTTCCGCCATTATACCACTGTGCAAACGGTGTACCATTTTCTAAATCTAACACTTCTGTATAAGGTTTCATCCATTGATAGCCTACTGCTTTTTCTGCCTCTCCCCAAAACCAAGCTGTTTCCTCAATAGATTTATTATAAAAAGTTTCATAGTCTTCATATCCCAATGATTTCATCCAACCATATAAACGTGTTTTTTCCTTGTACTCTTCTGTTGGAAACCAAACTGCTTGTTTCAATGTTTTCCCCTCCTTAACTTTTTGAGCAAGAAAGCCCTAAATAGGGCTTTTAAACTGGATATACAGGATGTTTACGATCTGTGAATACTTGATATTTACTCATATACATTTCGAAACGTCCTTTTAACTCTTCACGTAAATTGTTTGGATGAACAATACCATCAATCACCATCTCTGATGCTAAATGATAAATATCAATATCTTTCTTATACTCTTCACGTTTTTCAGCAATGAAGCTAGCACGCTCTTCTTCTGGTAAAGCTGCAATTTTATTTGCATATACAGCATTAACCGCAGCTTCTGGACCCATTACCGCAATAGAGGCTGTTGGTAATGCCAGACAGCAATCTGGTTCAAATGCTGGACCTGCCATCGCATATAAACCAGCGCCATATGCTTTACGAACAACGATAGAAATCTTCGGTACAGTTGCTTCACTCATTGCAGAAATCATTTTTGCACCGTGGCGAATAATACCGGCACGCTCTACTTTTGTACCAATCATAAATCCTGGTACATCCGCAAGGAATAATAATGGAATATGATATGCATCGCATAAATTAATAAACTTAGCAGCTTTATCAGCTGAATCGTGGAATAATACGCCGCCCTTCATACGCGGCTGATTTGCAATAATACCAACTGGCTTACCATCAATACGTGCTAAGCCTGTAATTAGCTCTTGAGCAAATAATTTTTTCACTTCATAGAATGAACCTTCATCAATAACTCTATTAATGAGATCTTTCATATTGAAAGGAGCATTTTGATTTTCTGGAATGATTTGTTCTAACGTTTTATCGAATTGCTTCGGTTCTTGAGGTGTAACCAATGGAGTCTTTTCTAAGTAGTTGTTTGGAAAATATGAAATGTATTGTCTTGCTTGTGTAATAGCATCTTCTTCTGTCTTACATAAAACATCTCCGCATCCTGATACAGAGCAATGCATACGAGCTCCGCCCATCTCTTCTAAAGTTACCTTCTCACCGATAACCATCTCAGCCATACGAGGAGATCCTAAATACATAGATGCATTTCCTTCTACCATCATTACAACGTCACAAAAGGCTGGAATATACGCACCACCAGCTGCAGAAGGTCCAAATAACAAGCATACTTGAGGAACTTTACCTGATAACTTCACTTGATTATAGAAGATTCTTCCTGCACCGCGGCGCCCTGGGAACATTTCTACTTGATCTGTAATACGCGCTCCAGCAGAGTCAACTAAATAAAATAACGGAACACGTAGTTTTTCAGCTGTTTCTTGAATACGTAAAATCTTTTCAACTGTGCGTGATCCCCATGATCCAGCTTTTACAGTAGAATCATTGGCCATTACACACGCAGTACGACCATGTATTTTACCCGTTGCCGTTACAACGCCATCCGCAGGTAAGCCTGTTTGTTCACAGTTAGCAAATAATGCATCTTCTACATATTCGCCATTATCAAATAGAAGCGCTAAACGGTCTCGAACGAATAATTTTCCTTTTGCTTTATTTTGCTCATGATATTTCGGTGCCCCGCCTTGTTTAATTGTTTCAACTCGTTCTTCAAATGAATTAGATTGTTGTTTTTGGTCTAACATATTTACTCCCCCTTATACATCGGTTTGCGTTTTTCTTTGAATGCCTGTAATCCTTCTATGCGATCTTTCGTATGGATTACACCTTCATACGCTTGTTTTTCCATTTGTAATCCGGTATGTAAATCAACTTGAATACCATTTGAAATTGCCTCTTTTGCTAATCGAACAGCAATAGGTCCATTACTAGCAATTTTCTCTGCTATTTCAATCGCTTTCTCTTCAAGTAAATTAGCTGGTACAACAAATTCTACTAAACCGTATTCTTTTGCTTCTTGCGCTGAAATACGTCTACCTGTATAAATTAATTCTTTCGCTCTACCAGCACCAATTAATCTCGGTAAGCGCTGTGTACCACCTGCTCCTGGTATAATTGCAAGTGTCGTTTCAGTAAGACCAAGACTTGCAGATTCAGCAGCAATTCTAAAATCACAAGCTAAACTTAATTCCGTACCACCACCAAGTGCAATTCCATTTATAGCAGCAATAACTGGCTGTGGTAATTGTTCAACCATCTTCATAGTAGTACGAATCATACTAACAGCATGGCGAACTTGTTCTTCATTCATACCGGCACGCTCTTTTAAATCTGCACCAGCACAAAATGCTTTTTCACCAGCACCAGTCAAAATAACTACACGTGCGTTTGAATCTTCACTTATTTGAGTTAATATCGTTTGTAATTCATCTAATAATGCCAAAGATAATGAGTTTGCTTGTCTTGCACGATTTAACGAAATCTTTACTACGTGAGGTGTTACATAATCAACGGAAATGTTTTGTAATTGTAGCATCTACTCACCTACTTATCGTTTTATGTTGAAGCGCTCTATACACATGACTCGGTAATTGGATATTCAACTTACTTTGAATAAATTGACTAGCTCTCAATAACTTTTCTTCGTCTATATTCGTTTGGACTCCTAATTTATGGAGCATATGTACTAGGTCATCAGTGGCAACATTACCTGATGCTCCTGGTGCATAAGGGCAGCCCCCGAGTCCACCACAAGAACTATCAAACGTTGTAATACCGTATTCTAATGATTTAACTACATTCGCTAGAGCCATTCCATACGTATTATGAAAATGCATTGCAAACTGCGAAGCATCATACTTCTTTAATAGGTGTTCTAATACTTGTTCTACTTGTAATGGATTCGCTACACCGATTGTATCCCCTAGAGAAACTTCATAAATACCGTATGAAAATAGTTGATTACATAATTCGTCAACTGCTGCGAGACTTATATTCCCTTCATAAGGACATCCAAATACAGTAGAAACATAGCCTCTTACCTTTTTCCCTTCGAATAATGCCTGTTTTGTTATATCTTCAATTACGACTAATGCTTCTTTGATCGATTTATTAATATTACTTTTATTATGAGATTCACTTGCTGATAAAAAAACATTCACCTCATCTACATTTTGCAAAAAAGCTCGTTCCAAACCATTTTGATTCGGAACAAGCGCAGCATATGTAACATTGGGATCCCTTTTCAGCTCAGAAAATACATCATTTGCATCCGCTAATGCAGGGACCCATTTTGGGTGAACGAATGAGGAAACTTCAACATACGACAATCCCGCTTCTGTAAGTAGTTGAATCCATTTTACTTTATCTTTTGTGCCAACAATCTTTTTTTCATTTTGTAAGCCATCACGTGGCCCGACTTCTTTAATGACAGCAAAATTAGGTAGTTTCAATTCGCTTCCCCCTATATCTCCCTATTCAATTTCTAATAATACATCTCCTTCATTTACAAAATCGCCTTCTTGCACATTAATTTTCATAACTGTGCCAGCTTCTTCTGAAATGATTGGAATTTCCATTTTCATAGATTCCAAAATGACGACATCCTGCTCTTCCTCTACTGTATCTCCTACTCCTACAACAATCTTCCAAACGTTTCCTGCCATCGATGCGTATACTTTCGTCATCATTTTTTCCCCCTTAATATTGTTAAATCTTATTTTTTAACGAGTTGTTTCGTTACAAAGCCTGTTGTATAAATACCCTCTTTGAACACTTCGTCTTCCAAAACTTGCAGTAGCATTGGTGTGTTCGTTTTAATACCTTCTACTTTTAATTCCTCTAGAGCATCATGTAATTTTGAAATTGCTTCTTCACGAGTCTCGCCATGTGCAATGACTTTCGCAATCATTGGATCATAGAAAGGTGTAATCGTTACATGATTTTCTAAGAAGTGATCAATCCGTACATTTGACGGTAATGTTAAATCTGTAATTTTCCCAGGTGACGGGAAGAATGTTTTCGGATCCTCTGCATAAATACGAGCTTCAATGGCATGACCACTACGTTTTACATCATCCTGAGTAAATGATAGTTTCTCTCCACTTGCAATCAGAAGTTGTTGTTCTACAAGGTCTAATCCCGTAATTTCTTCTGTCACTGGATGCTCTACTTGTAATCTCGTATTCATCTCTAAGAAATAGAAGTTCTTCTGATCATCTACAAGAAACTCAACTGTACCTGCATTTGTATAACCAAGTGCTTTGGCAGCTTGTACAGCAACTTCCCCCATCGCCTTTCGTGTACCTTCATCTAAAAATGGTGAAGGTGCTTCTTCGATTACTTTTTGATTTCGGCGCTGTACCGAACATTCACGCTCCCATAAATACACTGTGTTACCATGTGTATCTGCTAAAAGCTGAATTTCAATATGATGCGCGTCTGCTATATATCGCTCTAAATACATTTCTCCGTTACCGAAGAAGTTTTGCGCTCTTGTTTTATTACTTTCAAACGCTTTGGTGAGCGTTTGCTCAGTTTCCATCAACTGCATACCAATGCCTCCACCGCCTGCGGATGCCTTAAGCATTAATGGATAACCAATTTGTTTTGCAATTTCAATTGCTTCTTCAGCAGTTTCAATATTTGTAGTAATACCTGGGACTACTGGGACATCTGCTGCTTGCATTGCGATACGTGATTCGATTTTACTTCCCATCTTCGTAATGATTTCTTCTGAAGGACCGATAAATACGATTCCTTCTTCTTTGCAGCGAACCGGAAAAGACGGATTCTCTGATAATAAACCATAACCCGGATGAATTGCTTCTGTATTTGTCTTCTTAGCTATTTCAATAATTTTTTCAAGGTTTAAATAGCTTTCTTGGACACGCGGTCCACCTACTAAGTAAGCTTCATTTGCCATTTTCACATGAAGGGCATTTTCATCTGCTTCAGAATAAATAGCAACAGTGCGAATGCCAAGTTTTTGACAAGTTTTCATAATACGAACTGCGATTTCTCCGCGATTTGCAATTAATATTTTTTGAAACATAGTGATTCCTCCCTTTTATCTACATCCTAAATGTCTAGCAATTACGAGACGTTGAATTTCAGAAGTTCCTTCACCAATTTCTAATAGTTTCGCATCACGAATATGTCGTTCAACTTCATATTCACGCATATAACCATATCCACCATGAATCTGTACTGCTTGATTCGCAATACGGCTTGCTGCTTCCGATGCAAATAGTTTTGCCATTGCCGCTTCTTTGCCGAAAGGTTTATCATTATCTTTTAACCAAGCTGCTTTATGTACTAAATTGCGTGCTAGCTCTACTTCAGTCGCCATATCAGCTAATTTAAATTGAATCGCTTGGAAATTAGAGATTGACTTTCCAAATTGTTGACGTTCTTTCGCATATTGCAATGCACGTTCAAAGGCTGATTGCGCAATACCAACTGCCAATGCTGCGATTGAAATACGTCCTCCATCAAGTGTATATAAAAATTGTTTAAAACCTTTATTTACATCACCAAGAATATTTTCTTTCGGTACACGAACACCATCAAGTACGATTTCACAAGTATTAGAAGCGCGAACGCCCATTTTATCGTAAGGACTAGAAATCGTTAATCCTTCACTCGTAGTAGGTACGATAAATGCTGAAATGCGTTTTCTACCATTCTCTTCAACACCGTTGACAGCGGTTACAATAATGGTATTTGCATACTCTGCGTTTGTAATCCAACACTTCTCACCACTGATTACATACTCATCGCCATCTAGTACCGCTTTCGTTTGAGTACCACCTGCATCTGATCCAGCATTCGGCTCCGTTAATCCGAAGGCACCTAATGTTTTACCTGACGCCATTGGAACTAAATACTTTTGTTTTTGTTCTTCTGTACCGAAATAATAAATTGGAGAAGCACCTAATGAAATTGTTGCAGCATAGCTTAAACCAGTGCCACCACAAGCGCGACCAATTTCTTCAACTGCTAACGCATACGATACAGTATCGCCACCTGAACCTCCATACTCTTCTGGGAATGGGATGCCTAATAATCCTAGTTCGCCCATTTTTTGAAATGTTTCATATGGAAACTCTGCAGTTTTGTCATAATATACAGCTTTCGGTGCGATTTCCTTTTCAGCAAAGTCACGTACCATTTCTTTAATCATTTGTTTTTCGCGAGTTAGAGTAAATTCCATTCCGCTACACACCCCTTATCGAATATTGAGTTTCGACAGCGTGCGAGTTTCTACTACAAACATAACAACTTAAAAGACAAGAATATTAGTTAGACAATTGCTATAATTCTGTCATAACTTAATTTTAAAACAGATTCTGTACTAATGCACAAAAAAATTCCTACATTGTTCTACAACAACATAGGAGATTTTGTGTCGAATTATGTAATTTATTGTTTAATAATCTCTACCTTTTCCCGAATCAGAAATTTCTACTAATGCTTCAGGGTATGGTTCGAAATACGTTTGTCTTAATAAATACTTTTCATCAAATCGAATGGCCCATGATTTTAAAATTGTAAGTAAACTACTAAGTGGTATTTTCTTTTCTGCATACTTTTGTAAC
>NZ_WEII01000141.1:0-8799 GCF_009183805.1 Bacillus sp. B2-WWTP-C-10-Post-4
GTTTAGATAATGATAAAGACGGCATTCCATGTGAAGATTATAAATATCCAAAGAGCACAAATACTACAACAGAAAATAAAGAAACTACTAAACCTCAAGAACAACCTAAACAAGAAAATACTAAACAAGAACCTGTTAAACAAGAAAACACTAAGCAAGAGAATTCAAAACAAAATAACCAAACAACAAATACTAAACAAGAACAAACTAAGCCTCAAACAACTGCAAAAGAAACAAAGAAAAATACTAATACAGTTGTGAAAAAAGAAACGAAAAAACAAGGTGAAAAATTACCTAATACAGCATCAAACGGTGTTACAATGATGTTAGCAAGCTTAGGATTAGCATTAGCTGGTTCTGTATTAATGTTCCGTCGTAAAAAGACAAACGCATAAAATAGTTCCTTAAAACGGCAGGAGAAATCCTGTCGTTTTCAAATGGAGTGATAAAAGTGAATAAAAAACAATGGATAGGCTTATGTTTAACTGTTATTGGACTTACTATCTTTTCCTATTATTTTCTAGAATGGTATAGTGCTAGACAATCAGCAGAGTCGTTAACAACTAACGAGGCTAAACAATATGAGACCTCCACACCTTCTAAAGAAAATGAAACGCAAAACATCAATCAAACAGAGACAGAGACAAAGATTGACACTTCATTACAAGAAAAACCTGTACAAATTCCTGCTTCAAAGGTAAACCATCAGTTAGGAGATAAAGTAGCATATTTAATTATCCCTAAAATACAAAAGAAATACTCTATATATTGGGGAGCTGATGATAAAGTATTAAAAAAGGGTGTAGGTATGTTTGTTAGTGACTTAACTACTACACCATCCGGAAATGGTCATACAGTTTTAAGTGGACATAGAGATACTGTTTTTACCGAGCTTGGTCAATTAAAGGAAAATGACCAACTTATCGTGGAATATGAAAATAAAACATATACATATGAAATTAACAAGCATTGGATAACAGATTCAGAAGATCGAACAGTTATTGTAGAAAAAAGTGAGCCAACATTAACATTAACAACTTGTTATCCTTTTGACTATATAGGAGACGCTCCAGATCGGTACATAATTGAAGCATCTCTACTTTCCATTCATTGAGGATGGAAAGTCCAATACACATTAATTTTAATAATATGTATTGGACTCCCATTCAAGTATCATTTTTCTCAATGAATAATTGGTATATTTTAGGGTATTTTTTACTATTTTTATGTTAAGATATTTTGGTTGATATTCATCTTATTTTAGGAGGTTGGAAAATCTGTTACATGCTTTTCATATGGATTTTAGTTTCTATACCGAAAGTATAAAAGTTTTAGGGTTATTAGGGAATTCTACTCGCTTATCAATTGTTTGTAAATTGATTACATATGGATCGTTGTCAGTTTCTGATTTAAGTAAGCAAACAAGAATTACAGAGGATTTGATTGTACAACATTTGCGTAAATTAGCCTTTGGAAATATTGTAATTAGTGAACGTATAGGGAAAAGGCTTTATTTTAAAATAAAAGATAATAAAACAATTGAGATTATTAAGGTATTAGGATTACTAAGTTAATTTTCATTACTTTCAATATAAATGATTTTGCTATAACTCAATTGTGCAAAATCACATTTAGCCTGCCTACGGAAATAGGGAGGTTTTTAATATACAAAAAGGCGCCCATATAAGGGTGCCTTTTCCAATAGTTTTTTAGCAGAAGCAACTGCATCCGATAATGATTAATAAAATAAACAATACAACTAATAAAGCGAATCCTCCAGCGAAACCGCAGCCTTCGCCGCAACTACCACCATATCCCATAACAATAGTGCCTCCTTTAGATTAGAGGGTAAAACTAGGGTTCATTCCATGGATTTTAATGGGTTCACTTTACCTTATGTTTTTAAGAATTAATTGAGCAGGTCCTTTTGAAAATAGAAAAAAGACGCCATAAGGTGCCTTCCTTTTAGGTAGATAAGACTTTAGTTTTCCAATCTAAAGAAATTTTGTATCAGCTCTTTGAGAGTATATCATGATATTCGCTTGATTTATTATGCATTATTACATATCATTGTAAATCCCTCTATTTTCCATTTGATAAAATGCAATCCCAATATTGTTAATAATTAAATAAATATTTCTACAAATTGAAAATATTTACAAAAGGTATAAAAGTGATACATTTAAGGTGCAAGTTATAAAAAATATTTAAGGGGGATTTATTATGTTTAAGAAATTAGTAGTAGGAACATTAACAACTGGTATCGTATTAACTGGAGGGATTGGAGCAACATCAGCAAGTACAGAAGGTGTAGATAATACTAAAAATTCAGCACCAATTATCCAACGTACCCAAATACTTAAAGATGATTTCAGTCTGATAAATGGTGAAAGAGAAGTATCGTTCGAGCATGTAAAAAAAGCAGATATGAGAGTTCATATGACAAACAATACTAAAGGTACACTTGATTGGTCTTTAAAAGACTCAAAAGGTAATGTTATTGGTTCTGGATCGTTAGCAGCAGGAAAGGGTTTTACAAATACGTACAATACTCTTCCAAAAGGTAAATATAAGCTTAAAGTTACTCACAGAAATGGTGGTTCTGGATCATTCTATGCAGCTGCTCGTACTTTAGACTAGTATATATAGAATCATCTTAAGTATATTAAAGAAGAACAATCAGGGAGTTTGAGGATTAAGGAGTTTTGTTATAATATCATCGTGCTAATGCAAAATCAAAAAAGGCCTACCTAGGAAAATAGGTGGGCTTTTTAATGCAGAAAAAAAGACACCCAAAGGTGTCTTCTGACTTGAATTAATATTTCAAACCGGACGGTTCGGTCTGAAATAGAGTTAAGATATTAACAAATTAATTTTCTTAATATTCACCTGTAGCATATTCTCTCTTATTCTTTTAGTTAAAAATAATAAATAGCAATCACTGCTAGCGAATTATTAATCATGTGCATTATAATTCCCACATATAAACGCCCGGTTAACTTATAAGTACAACCTAAACTAATTCCCAAAAGGAAATATGGAATTGTTTCTAAAGAAAGAAGACTAACATGCATACCTGCAAAAATAGCTGAAGAAACAAGTACACCTAACCAGGAATTTTTAAAAATTCCATGCTGTATAACACCACGATAGACAATTTCTTCACCAATGGGTGCTACTAGAGCAATAGAAAATGCGAAGACTAAAATGGGTAACGTTACTTGGCTTTCTAATTCAACTTGATTAGATGACTGAAAACTTATAAAGTCTGCTAGTAACAGCGGTAGGGATTTACATACTACAGTTAGTACTAGACCTAAAAGTAAGCTTTTTGGCAAACTCATCGTAAAATTATTTTGATTTGTAAAAGGCTCTTTAGATCTACGATAATAAAAATAAATTATTAGAACAACTAACAAATCAATTGCGTCAAACGAAATGCTCATCCCGCCAAACTGTTCATCACTAATGAAATAAACTAGTGCGATAAGTTGCTTTAAAATCATATAAAACACAAAAATCCCTAACGATATTGCCGACATTTTATTGAATCGACATTGTTTTTTTAATATACCAAACACAAAAAATCCTCCTTGAAATAATTTTAATTCGTAGAACATGATAACAAAGTCTAACTTCTTTTGCACTACTTATATAATAAAAATACAATTTAAATATATCTAAATTATATAATATCAACTTAGAAATATTTTAAATAAATGGTAATAGGGGTTATCATTTACTACACCTACGGAAATAGGCGTGCTTTCTATTCATAAAGAAAAGACACCCTAAGGAGCCTTCCTCCGACTTGAATCATCTTAATTTAAATAATATGGGGCCCGCTAACATATTAAAAAGTACACATTTACGAATCATGTCTGGACCAACTCTATCAATTTGCTATACTTATATTTGGAAGTTTTATACATATAGGTGAAGGAAGGAAATTAGTTGAGGCAAGTACGTGTTGATCCAGATAAAATGGAAGAGAATTTTTCACAGACAGAAAATATGAGCCGAATGATTATGTATGGGGAACTGTTTCTACAGTTGTAGGTGGCACTCCTAAAGTTATTGGTCGAGTATTTGGTAAATATGGAGAGTTAGAGCAAAAAGCGAAGGATTTAGGGAAAGTATCAAAGGTAACTGAAGAGATTGGGTGGAGTATGCCAAGAGGTGGCGGCGTCATTGATGGGCGTAAGTATACTGAACATGCGCTTGAAAGAATGGCACCTGATACAGTTCAAGTTCGAGCGGAGCTTACAAAACGAGCACGTGAGCGAGCTGAAAGAAAAGGGTATACATTCGGATCAGATAAATACATGGAAGAATTAAAAAAAGTTGATCCTCGAGGAATGACTCCAAATGTAGTTGAAGATATTATAAAAACGGGCACTCGCAAACCAGGAGACAATCCTGGTACTTGGAAATACGTTAGAGACGAAGGCTACGTAGTTATAAATGATAAAGGTGACGTTATCACAGTTGTTCCCGCAAAGAAAAAAGAATAGAATGAATAGCATAGTAAGTAATCTATGACAAAAAGGTTGAGGAATATTGGATATTAAACATGATAAGTATGAGTTACTAGAAATTTTCGAAAGCGAACCAGAAGATTACTATATTCCAGGTGCAGGTGCGTATCGATATAGTAAAATTGATAAACTTGGATTTGAACTGGTTATGAATATGTTCTATTATGATGCAACAGTTGAATTAATAATGCTATACGAAGACAAACGTATCATAGAAACCAAGATGGAATCAGTGAAAGAAATATATACTCGTAATGATTCACTATACATTCTAGGTACAGAAGAAAAGAAAAAAATCGAAGTAAAATTCAAGCCACATTTTACAGTTACAATAAATGAGTTTTAAAAACTTGAAATCAATGTTCGTAAATATTCTGAACATGCTTTAGAAAGAATGGCTCCGGATACAATACAAGTTCGAGCTGAATTAGAGGCACATGCCAAAAGTAGAGGGCTTGTACGTAGTACACAGAAATTTAAAGAATTTGTTAATCCTAGAGGTATCACAACTTCTGTAGTAGATTTTCTGTGCCTTTCCATTGGAAAATCAAGACTGATATAAAAAATGAGTAGAAAAAACAAGGCTTTTACTTCGTGGATACCACTACAAAGTAAGAGCCTTGTTTCATTATATTTGTTCATACAGTTTTCCTTGTAGTCTTCTGTTTTCATCCTTCAATCTCTTATTCTTTATCAATTTTTCGAACAGGTTGATAGCAAAAGTTTTTTATACAAAATAACATCAAAAAATACGTCTTGAACAAGTATGAAAAAAGAAAGCTGAAGGGCAAGTAATCCTTTTGGAATCTTTTTAAGAGAAAATGATAAACTGATCGGAGACATTTCATTAACTCAAATTGTTAGGGGAGACCTCCAAAGCTGTTATACGGGATTTACTTTAGATAAGGAGCATAATGCTAAGGGCTATACAATAGAGGCTCTTCAACTTGTTGTAGATTTCGCTTTTAGGAAATTAAAGCTACATAGAATGGAATCAGGAGCAATGCTTGATAATATAGCATCTATTCGTGTATTAGAAAAAGTCCTACATAAGGGGACTTTTTCTAATACATATAGATTAAAATAATAATAGAAATTTTTTATTTTTTTCCACAACTATTAATTAAATCATATTGTTTAGAAATCATTTCATTTCGAATTTGATTGAGATGTTTATTTAATGTTTCTTTTATTGCACTACCTGTTTTGCTTTCAAAACTTTTGTTTAATTCAATTCCTTGTTCAGATAAACTTTTGCATACATCATGAAATGCTTCTTTGTTTTTTTGAATGGCATGTTTTTGGCTTGCTACTATGCTATTTGTTTTGAATGCTACATCAGTTTTTAAAAGTGATTGTTGCATTTCTTTTTCTAATTGCTTTTTAACAGCTTGCAACTCATCTATAATAGTTCCAACTGCACCAACTGTAGCTTTTTCTATTTCTTTCTCTATTTTTTGAATTTCCCCTATAAAATCCATCATATTATCTCGCCGCCAGTCCTTCAAAATTTGTTCCTAATTGATTATCTTTATCTCGTAATGAATTAGCTGCATAAGCAATATCATCTCCAAAATGAATCAATTCTTTTTGTTTTTTCCGTAAAAGATGAATTAGTTCTTCTGCTAGTTGTATATCATGAAAATAGTCTTTTCCGTTTTGGGATATTTTTGCAACCTCTCTAATTGCTTCATCTACTTCATGTTCTTCTAACAGATGATATTTTCCTCCAGGTCCTGTCTCATGCTTCAATTGACTCTTTAATTTCGCAACTTCCTCTTCTTCTTGTTGTTGAAATCTTTCTATATTTCTAATAATATCAGATAATATATCGCTTATTTTTTGTATCTCTTTTGCATGACGAATGATATCATCTGGTTCTAATTCTAGTCGAACACTACCATTATTGTGGAACATTTCTAGAAATGTTGACATTGGATGTTGTCCCATAAATACAGCCGCGAGAATACTATCTGTTCCATTACTTTTTGTTGTAAATTGTTTACCAATCATAGGTGCTCCAAATTGATTGAAATTTCCTACAGCATCTTCTTTATGAGTATAATCTACTACTTTATTTTCCATTACGCCTTCATCTACTCGTTTTTTTGCTTTATCACTTAGTAATCTATAAATATTTGGTGCAGCATATGTTGTTGCATAACAATTCATTTCTGCTGCTACATACTGGGCTTCAGCAGCACCTTTACTATGTCCGGTAGTGTGAATAGAAGTAGGATTATATTTTTTCTTAATTTTTTCTGTAAATTCTAATGCACTATCAAATGATGTCGGAGCTTTTCCGCCTGCTACACCAAGGTTCTTTTTCTGTCCAAGTGTAATTTGAACTATATCTGTGGTTTTATCTCCATCGAATCTATCAAATTCAGTACCACGGAATGCAATGATTACATCGTCATACTGTTTTTTACCAGGCTTATACTTATTTGCAGGTACTACAGCGATTGCTTGTAATCCATTTTTCACTTTTGTGTCATCTGCATCAAATGTTTCTATAACTTTCCATTCTTGACCATTAGATCCTTTGATTTTTGCCTCTTCGTGCAAAAAATCTTTATTATAAACGTTATCTGATAGTTTGAAATAATCTTCATCTGTCGCAATTGGATTCTTTTTAAATTCACTCATATGTCTCAACTCATTTCATGGTATATTTTAACTATATTCAAATACAAGGGGATTTTAAATGAAAAAGAAATTGGTAATTGTTTTATCCATTATTTGTATTATAGCAGGAGGATATTTTACTATGGAATATTTAAAACAAAAAGAAATTGAAGAAAAGTTTTGGAACGAGCAAAAAGAACGAGTAGAAAAGTATATTCACTATAATATTAAAGATGTAAAATCGATTACATTTAGAGAACATAAGGTAAGTCCAATGGGCGTTCCTCATATAAGAGGTTATATAAATGGTGATAAGGGATTATGGTTTGATGCTGGTATAGGTACTACGGAAAATTTTGAAGATGATTTTGGATGTTCTGGGGAATTAGATAAACTTATAAAAAAACCTGATAAGTCGGTATCTGAAATTGAAAAAGAAGAGAAGGAAAAGAAACAAGAGTAGTCTTTGTACTATTCTTGTCTTCTCTATCCCATTTTAAGAAGAATACATTGGTAGGCTTTTTATAAGGAGATTTCTAATGAAGAAAGCAATGATTTTGGTTATATCTGCTGTGATACTCATAGCAGGAGGATATTTTACTATGGAATACTTAAAACAAAAAGAAAAAGAAGAAGAGTTTTGGAAAGTACAAGAGGCACGAGTAGAAAAGTATATTCACTATAATATTAAAGATGTAAAATCGATTACATTTACAGAAAATAAGATAAGTCCAATGGGGGTTCCTCATATAAAAGGTTATATAAATAATAATAAAGAATTAGATTTTACAGCTAGTATAAGTACAACTGAAAACTTTGAAGACAAATTTACGCGTTCTGGGAAATTAGGAAAACTTATAAAAAATCCTGAAAAATCAGTATCTGAAATTGAAAAAGAAGAGAAAGAAAAAAACCAAGAGTAGTTCTTGCGACTACTCTTGGTTTCTGTACCCTACTTTAGAAAGAGCATATGTTAACTAGCTTGGAATATAAGGGGATTTCCAATGAAGAAAGTAATGATTTTGATTGTATCTGCTGTGATACTCATAGCAGGAGGATATTTTACTATGGAATACTTAAAACAAAAAGAAAAAGAAGAACAATTTTGGAAAGTACAAGAGGCACGAGTAGAAAAGTATATTTATTATAATATTGAAGATGTAAAATCTATTACGTTTATAGAAAAGGGTGTAAGTCCTATGGGAGTCCCTAAATTAAAAGGTTATATAAACAATAATAAAGAATTAGATTTTATAGCTAGTATAAGTACAACTAAAAACTTTGAAAATAAATTTACGCGTTCTGGAGAATTAGATGAAATGATAAAAAAACCTGCAAAATCTGTATCTGAAATCGAAAAAGAAGAGAAAGAAAAAAAACAAGAGTAGTCTTTGTACTACTCTTATTTTCTGTATCCCATTTTAAGAAGAATACATTGGTAGGCTTTTTATAAGGAGATTTCCAATGAAGAAAGTAATGATTTTGATTGTATCTGCTGTGGTGATCATAGCAGGAGGATATTTTACTATGGAATATTTAAAACAAAAAGAAATTGAAGAAAAGTTTTGGAACGAGCAAAAAGAACGAGTAGAAAAATATATTCACTATAATATTAAAGATGTAAAATCGATTA
>NZ_WEII01000142.1:0-8774 GCF_009183805.1 Bacillus sp. B2-WWTP-C-10-Post-4
TGGGTGTATCTACAAAAGTTGGACAAAGCACACTTACATTTACACCGTATTCTTCCGCCTCATAATGTAATGAAGTTGTTAAACCTACGATAGCATGTTTGGTTGTTGCATACGCGGTACAAAGGGGAGCTGGTCCTAAACCAGTTGCAGAAGCAGTATTAATGATATGACCAAATCCTTGTTTTTTCATGAATTGGTAAGCCAATTGTGTTCCGTAAATTACACCTAATAAATTTATTTCAATAATATGTTTCCAATCATCCAAAGACATATCGTATACTTCTCCATACATAGCAATTCCTGCATTATTAAACATATAATCAATTCTACCAAACTCATTAACTATTTTTATAATAAGTTCTTCTACGGATCCAGCGTTAGTAACATCTAAATATTCGAACCTAGCTAGTTGATTATTATTTTTTATATTATTCACAAGGTTTTGGCCACAGGCTTCATTAATATCAGCGATAATTACAAATATATCTTTATTTGCTAATTGAATGGCTAAAGCTTTACCAATACCAGAAGCGCCGCCAGTTATAATTGCGACTCTTTGCTCATCCATATAAATAACCTCCTGTTGTTTATACATATAATGAAAACGGACGAGTGTAAGGATTTGAACAATCGTTCTAATTCGCGTGTCACGCTACATATATTTGTTTGAAATAGAGAGTAAAAAAATTTTAATAGCTTCTTCAAATAAAACTTCTAATTTCTCCATTTCAATTGAATGAATGAATTGACATAATCCACCTAGCCATGAACCTAATAAAAGGCATGAACCCTCAACATTTTTCATATAAAACTCACCACTTTTTATACCTTCATCTAAAATTTGTTGATATGCCTTTAAAGGGACAACAGCTAAACCATAAAGTTGTTGAACTGTAGAAGGATTCGTGCTCGGATCAGAGGCAAGTTCTTGCCCCGCTCTTAATAACGGCGTTTTGTAATTATAAAGTACAAATTTAGCCATTCCATATAATTTTTCAGTTGCGTTTGTATACTGTTTTTCTGCCATTTTCCATTTATCATGCCAGTTTTTCATACTGTCTTTAGCTAAATAAACAAATAATTCTTCTTTATTTTTATAATGATAATATATATGTCCTTTACTATAACCAGAGGCTTTAGCAATGTTATCAATGGAGGTTTTTGTATACCCTTTTAAGGAAAATAACTCTATCGCTTTTTCTCCTATTATTTCTTTGGCTAAATCACTATCATATCGTCTTTTATTCAATGTAGACTCCTTCCATCGTTTAATACAAAAATTGAACAATCGTTCTAATTTCAATATATGTAAGTTTTTTTGTTTTAGTAACTGTTAAGTATTTTATTTATTATTTTTTCTAAAAAATACGGTGCGTGAAATTACTCATAAATTTTTAAAAAAGAACCTATTGGATATAGGTTCTTCAACAAGTTTGAATTAATTCGTATTCGCCTCTGTTAACGGTTGTAACGGCGGTTCTAATTCTAGTTCTAGTGTATCTCCTTCATGTAAATCTTGTCCTTTTTCAATACTTTGGCTCGTTACATAACCTGTACCAGAAGTTTTCAAATCTAATTTCAAAAGCTTAGAGAAATACATAACATCACGCATGGACCAACCTTTTACATTTGGCATTTGTGCGTTATTCCCTAATAAAAATATACGATCACCTTCACTCATTACCTCGCCAGACTGTGGATATTGTTTTATTATTTTTCCTTCTCCTAAAATTATTGGCTGTAGCTTCTCTTTTTCTACACTTTTCTCTGCTGTACCCATCGATTGATTTACATAATTTTGTCCTTTTAATTGAGATTGTTTCGCTGCATCAGCTATTTGTTTTTCGGTATACGGTTTCACCTTTAAATATTCAAGGCTGTTTTTTATAACAGGTTTAAATATTTCAGCAAGAGGCTGAGCTCCATACTCATCTCCTTTTAACTTTGGCTGCTTAATAGCTAAGTATACGATTAACTCCGGATCATCAATTGGAGCCATTCCTAAAAAGGAGAAAATGTAATTCTCTTTCCCTTCCATATATCGGCCGTTTTCAGGATTCGGGATTTGTGCTGTTCCTGTCTTACCTCCAATTGGATAACCATCCACTTTATACATTGTACCAGTTCCTTTTGAAGATGTTATAACACGCTCCATTAAGCTTCTAACCTTGTCCGCTGTTTCTTTTTTTATCGGATTCCCAATTTCTTTCGGTTGATTTTCCATAATAACTTCTTTATTTGTTGGATTTACAACTTTATCAACGATATATGGTTGCATCATTTTCCCGTCATTTGCTATAGCAGTAGCCGCTTGGATTAATTGAATCGGAGTTACTGTAGAACCTTGACCGAAAGAAGTTGTAACCTGTTGAATTTGCGTATTTAATAATAAAGTATTTTTACTTTCTCCAGGTAAATCTATTCCTGTTTTTTGATTGAATCCAAATTTATTCATATATTGCTTAAATTTATTTGGTTTCAGTAACTGATCTTCTAAAATAGAAAAAGCTACGTTTGATGATCTTTCAAAACCTTCATCAAATGTAATTGATCCCCATCCAAATCCACCATTATGATCTTTTATATCAGAGGAACCAACGGAATATTTTCCAGATTGAAAATATTCTTTTCCGTTATATACACCTTCATTAATGGCAGCTGCTAACGTAAAAACTTTCATAGTTGAACCTGGTTCATATGCATTTGCAATCGGATCATTTAAAAAGTATTCGATATCACCTACATTAGGATTGTAACTAGGTTTACTAGACATCGCTAAAACCTTTCCTGTTTTTGGATCAGCAATAATTCCAATTAACATAGAAGGATCATAATGCTCTTGTGCTTTGTTCATCGCTTCTTCTAAAAAGCTATTAATTTGTTTATCAAGCGTTAAATACACGTTATTCCCATTTTTAGCAGGTTCTACTTTACCTATATCATTTGTAAGCGGAATCCCCCTTCGTGTACCCACATATTCTATATTCCCGTTTGTAGAGCGCAAATATTTATCCAAACTCTTTTCAAGCCCAAACTTTCCTTCCGTATTCCCTTTATCATCTGGTCTAGCAAAACCCAGTATATAGGATGCAAAATCTTCATTCGGATACACTCTTGCTTTTTCCGACATAAAAGATACACCTGGTATTTTTAAATCGTTAATTTTTTCCTTCGTTTCCCTAGATAAGTTCCGACCAATTTTCCCAATTTCAACTTGCGTACGCCCTTCATGAAAGTTTTTTAATACTTCTTCTTTATCAATTTCAAGCACATCGGCTAATTGTTGTGCGGTTTCATCTTTATTTTTCACTTTATCTTTTCCTTTTAAATTCACAACAACTCGATATGTTGTAGAATCTTGTACTAACACCTTTCCCGTTTGGTCATAGATAGTGCCACGATTCGCTTCTAAAATACCCTTTTTATTATGTTGTTCATCCGCTAGATCCTTTACATTTACATTATGCACGACTCCTACTGCCTGAATATAGACTATACGCAAAATCATAATAAGAAACAAAACAATAAAAGCAATCATCATATATCGAGCGCCTTTATTCGTTTGAAGTTTTTGCATACTTATCTCCTCTCTTTTGGAATGGATTCGTACGAAGATGCGTTTTATAATTTGTAGTTTTTGTTTACGATACTATATGTTTCGAAGTTTTCTTTTTAATTCCTTTAAAACAATACGAAACTAACTATTGTTATTTTTTGTTTTTGTTTTATTTCATTAAAATACGGTGCGTGAAATTTCTGAATATTAACTTCACCAAAACTTGATTGCATATCACTCTAAACTCTTTTCTTATTTACTATAAAAAGTTCCCCTCTGGATTTCCAAAGGGGAACTTTTTATAAGAAAATTATGCGATATGGTTATATTTTGCTAAGAAAGGAATTCGTCTCGCTACTAATGCATACATTTTGAATACGAATTTCGCTATTGGTTCAAACATACGTGTACTTTGCATTACTAAAGCGCTCGTAATAAGCGTTAAGAATGCTGCACCAAGTATATCTAAAGGATAATGAACACCTACGTACATACGTGATATACCGACTAGCACTGCCCATAATAGCGCGATATATTTCAGTTTTTCGCCTCTAAGAATAAATACGAAGGCGATTGAAAATACAAGTACAGAATGATCGCTAACGAATGATGAATCTGCTGCGTGTGGCACTAATTGGTGTACATCATGTGATACGAACGGACGCGGATGGTAATATACTGCGTGTATAAGAACATTTACTACTAATGCAATAATAACCGAAAGCGTCGTATATAAAACTGTATATTGTTTTCTAATTGCATTCTCTTTCTTTCCATTATTAAACCATAAGATAAGCATAAATAGAACGGCTACGTATGCAGCGCTATTTGTAATTGCAACCATTATCGTATCTAATAGTTTGGATGAATCAGCAAAATTATTAAACCACTGAAATACTGTGTAATTCATAATACTCTCTCCCTACTTACAAGTGTTCTTGATTTACACAGTATACAATACCATTATGAAAATGGGCTTAAACTATTCTCATATATTTCTCATTCTACTATTACTCATGTGACAATTATAAAACAAATTTTATACGCTATTTATGTATAAAGTTCGTAAACCTTTATAATAAGGCGATTCGTATTTTTTTCATGTTTGGAATACATAACATATTCATTTAAATATACTAATTGTAAAATCATATTTTTTAATTCATTTGAAGTACAATATTTCCAAATTGTTCTCCATGTTCCATACGGCTTAGTGCTCGAATTGCTTCTTCTAACGAGTAAACTTTATCAATAATTGGTTTAATTTGATGTTTTTCTATAAACTTTATCATCTCATTAAATTCCTCACTGCTACCCATGGATGTTCCCATAATATCAATTTGATTGTAAAATAGCGCGCGTAATGGTAATTCAATTTTATCTCCTGAGCTTGCACCAAAATTCACGATTCTTCCGTTTGGTTTTAATACATCAAAATATTTCAAAAAAGTTGCTGGACCTATACTATCTATTATTAAATCTACTTTTTCACCTTGTAAGCTCTCTTCCCAATTTCCGGCACTATGAAAAGAAATATCTGCACCATATTTTGCAGCAAGTTCCATTTTATTCTCTACCCTTGAAGTAACACTCACTTTTGCGCCAATTGCTTTCGCGAATAACATGGCAAATGTAGCAACACCACCGCCTATTCCCGGAATTAAAACGTGTTCGCCGCGCTTCAATCTACCTTTAGTAAAAAGCGCTCTATATGCAGTTAATGCGGATAAAGATAAAACACCTGATTCTTCCCAAGTAAGATATGACGGCTTTTCTACAACATTTTCAACTGGTACAATTACATATTCAGCAAACGTTCCATCTTTCGGCCCACCTAGCACTTCCGGTAACTTCGGTACTTCAGTAGCATGTTCCCATCCAATACTAGGATTAATAATAACTTCTGTATGTAGTGTAATATTTGAAACTCCTTCTCCTATTTCTGTAACAATTCCTGATCCATCTGACCCTATTACTAATGGTAGATCCATTTCTTTTCTATTATTTATAATAAATAAATCCCTATGATTTAACCCGGCAGCTTTTAACTTTACTTTTACTTCACCTGCACTAGGACTTATCTTAGGTGAAAATTTATATCCTACTCCCTCTAATCCTTTTTTATATTGATGTACAATAGCTTTCATAGCTTAATTCCCCCTTAATATTTCCAATGTACTAGAAATATCAAAATAAATAAAATAGTTTGCCTCCAATAATTAGAAATTATATATTTAGTCATGAAAAAACAAAAAATCCCCTCCCTATAAAAAGTATAGGAAGAGGTTTCAAAACTAATTAGATAAGAATCTATAAATTCATTGAATTCTAGCCAATTCTAATATTTTTCGAATAAACGGCGCTTTCGCCTTTGTATATGAAACGCGATTAAAGGCATATGTAATAGCAAGCATCTCTTTTAATTCTCTATATTCTTTACGTGCCCATTCATGGCGTATTAGAAAGTCACGAAATAAAATATTGTTTCTCCACTCGTCACTATTATAAATATAAACATGCAAATGATGAGTACCTGCTCTCCATTTTCCCTTTCTAAAAAAACGCCAATTGGTTGCATCTTTTGGAACATACTCATATCCAATTTCCGATAGAACTTCAATCCACTTTTCAGTTATTTGCAATTCTGTTACGCCAATCATCATATCAATAAGAGGTTTAGCTCCTAATCCTTCTACTGCTGTGCTTCCTATATGTTCAACAGCAATTATTTCTTGTCCTAACAAGGAACAGAATTTCTCTTTTTCTTTTATATACTCTTCAACCCAGTCTTTTTGATACGGTTTAATAACAATTTGTTGATCCATTGTATTCACCTCTTTATAAGTATTTATTATTATATTTATAAAATTTTATATTGTTAGCATAGGATTTCCATAAAATATGTCGAATAGTGGAATGTACAACTTAATTATATTAAATGTGAGGTAATCTATGAAAAATAATTCCGTCGAAATTCAGTTAAATAGTGTAACATTCCAATTAAAAGAATATCATAATTTTGATTGGCTTATTAAATTAGGGACCGTATTTGCAGTTTTTGACCAGCAAGACTCAGGTAATATAAGTTTTGGTGTAGAAAAAGATGGTCACAAGAAATTTATCAAATACGCAGGAGCACAAACAATTGCATATGAAGGAACAACGGGTGATGCTATTAAAAGGCTAAAAAATTCAGTTACTATCTATGAAGATTTAAAGCATGAATCGCTCATAAGACTAATTGATCATTTTCCAGTTCAATCTGGATATGTATTAATTTTCGATTGGTTTGATGGTGAATGTCTTCATTCGCATTGGAGTTTCCCACCTCCTGAAAAATATAAAAATCCAAACTCACCATTTTATAAATTTAGGCATTTATCTGCTATAGAACGAATTCATTCCTTACATTCCATTTTTTCTTTCCATACTTATGTAGAAAAGAAAAACTATGTAGCAATAGATTTTTATGACGGTAGTATTTTATATAATTTTAATACAAACGAAACAAAAATTTGTGATATAGATTTATACAGTAAGAAACCTTACATAAATAAAATGGGCCGGCTATGGGGTTCCTCCCGTTTTATGTCACCAGAGGAATTTGAACTAAACGCAACAATCGATGAAAGAACAAATGTATTTAATATGGGAGCAATGGCTTTCTCACTTTTAGGCGGTGAAAACGATCGTTCTTTTATAAAATGGAAAGCAAGTAAGGAATTATATGAGGTAGCGTATCGTGCTGTAAATAAAAATCGTGCAGAACGTTATGCATCAGTTACAGCATTTTACGAAGCGTGGTTAAAAGCAGCTAACGCAGAAAAGATATAACCCTAAATTATTAAAAGAAATATAGAGTTTATACTATTATCATGTATATCAAGAATGAATTTATGACTTTTGAAAACGATCGTAAATTAGGCATTCAACAAGGGTGTATAGTAATAACAGATCAATCGCAATATCTTGTCGTTAAAAAGAATGAAAATTATTCTTTATTAAGCATCGCATCTGCGGAATGTATAAACTTTGAAGTTTCACTTGAACATCTTGAAGAAATGGTCCAAGTAGATTTAAAAGAAAAAATTCAAGATATCATTCCACCAGAGAATATTAAAATCGTAGCTCAAAACAGAATATAAAATGTATTTTCTAAGAGCACTTTTGATGGTGCTCTTTTTTCATGAACAGTTTTAAATAACGATTTTATTATGTTTCCTAACTTACAGTAATGTCCTTAAAAAAACTTTCATATATATTTATCAGATATACTTTGAAATCACAGAGTATCAAATATTTTAAGATTTAACTGACCAACAATATTCAACTTCTCTTTAAAAATAACTTAGATACAAAAAAGCTACGTTTTATATAGGATAAAAAATTATCTTACGCAAAGGAGCTTGATTATTTGTGAATTACCAAAATGATAATAACTCTAACATTCACAAACCTTGCACTTGTCCATCCCCCACGGTTAACAGTTTAAATGTTGTTCAAACTACCCCATCAATAGTTTCTGTAAATTCTGCGATTCCACTAGATACCGTGGTAAATTCTAATGGTACGGCAATCTCATTCACACCACCAACAACTGTTTTACTTGAAGGTGGAAGAACCTATTTGGCAATCTATGAAGTGCAAGTTATCATTCAACCAGGAGGTAATTCGGCAGGTATCACTATGTATTTGAATAATAATCCAATCATTGGCTCTGGTACTTCTTTGGGATATACTGCAGGATTCACTTCTGTATCAGCACCCGCTATTTTCACTACACCTTTAGGTATAACAAGTACTCTTACTGTTAATGTAGGACCATATTCTAATACATTAAATACGTTGGGCTTAACTCTTGCTGTTGTAGCATTAACATAGTAAAATCTAATACTTTCTAAAATAAAATTCTTTGTTCTTCGACTGCCATTTTGAGTTTGCCGCTAAGAAACCGCTATAACTACATATAAAAAATATTATTTGGATCGATAGTACTGGGTGACTCGGCTGACAGAATTGCTGAGTCACCTTTTTTTCTAAAATAACGCTTTTGTTGATTTTATAAAGTGAAACTTTAATAATTGGTGAGGTGTTTATCCCCACTTATTATTAGTTGAACCAATCGAGCTTTTATTGGCAGTTGATCCCTCACTTAACTTCTTTGCTTCCGCTGAATTTTGAGGTGGGGATCTTACTACCCGTTAATGCGGGATAAATT
>NZ_WEII01000143.1:0-8701 GCF_009183805.1 Bacillus sp. B2-WWTP-C-10-Post-4
CATCTAGTTTTTTAAAACAAAAACTACCTAATAAAATCATTACAATAACAATTACTACTCCTATTAAAAGTAAATCATTATATTGAATAGATTGATTATTACCTAAAGTCAATTGAATTGAACTGTGATCAACAAAATACCAACGATTTGGCATAACAAAAGAGCCTAAAAAATAAATACTATGAAAGAAAATAGACAAAAATAGGTACAACAACATTAGTACAAAAACAATAGTTATCGGTATATAAAAAGTTAAAAACTCAAAAATCAAAGCTAATAAAAAGCTTATAATTATTTGAATTAGCATAGTACCTAATATCTTATAAGGAAATTGACTATATAAATTTAAAAAATTATACTCGCCTAAAGAAAGCAAATAGTAAGCGCTAAACCAAATAAAATACATACCAATCCAAATAATAATTATATAAAAAAACAAAGATAATATTTTCGTTAACCACAGGAAATGCTTCTTCTTAACACGAGGAAATAAATAAACACCATTCTGTTGAATATCTGAAAAAGCAAAATTCCCTACAAGCAACAAAGGAGTGATTTGAAAGAATATCCAATAAAAAGGGATAGAAAATCGCCCCTCCTTATAAAAATAAGATAAATCCACAAAATCTACTCCATGAAAAAATCGATAAAAGGTAACATCTACTAATACAGATTCTTTACCATTACTAAGAGGCTGATTGTATAAAAAGGCAATTGCAATAATAGCGTAAATTAAGAATAAAAAAACCATTATCTTGATGGAATCTCGAAACCTTACATATAAATCTCTTTTTAACAAATAATATAAGATCATAATGTAAACTAGACCACCTCTGTCTCATCATTCATAGAAATATAACTTTTTTTAGATAAAATCCATACACTTATAAAAAAGATAAAAAAACAGCCAAATAAGCGTATAAATAAACCAGTAGCATCTTCAAAGACATTTATATAAAAAGCATTTGTAAATAAAAATCCATGTAATATAAATCTATCTAATAAAACAGCAGTAATCATACATATTATTACAAGTAAACTAGGTAAAAATAATTGCAATAAAGCACTTATCATACATATAAAAACACTCGCAAATAATTGAATGCAAAATAATAATGGATAATTTACATCAACACTAGTTACAGCCATCATAGTTGACATCAAAAACAACTGTAAAATCATACTCCCAGCAAAAAAGTAAACAAAAACGAATAATTTTAAATAATATATAGAAACTAATTTCAATGCATTATTCACTCTGTAAACAACATAAATACTAAAAAAGTTCGACATAGAATATACAGAAAAAACAATTGTTAAAGGAATAAATATAGTCGATAAATTATACAACGACATAACCTTATACAAAGCTTCCAATTCGTTCATTTTCTCTTTTACAATTCCGGGTTCAAAATAATTGAACAAGCAACCAATGATACTAACATTAAGTACAAAAAGAATACTTAACCAAACATATTTCATCCTTATAGTTTCTTTCATAACATTATAAAAGAACATGCTTCCTACTCCCCCGTAAATAAAGAACTACAGAACAAAACCAAATACATAACAGTACACTAAGAAAAATTTGTAATTCAAAAAAGCCAAAATCTTTAATTAAATAATCTTTAGGATTGAGAATCCCTTTTCCAATACCAAGCCAAAAAATATGTAAAATAAATGGAACTAAATAAATAAAATAAACTCGTTTTATAAAAAACGAAACTGATAAAGCTAAACTCGAAAAAACCGCACCGTATAAACCATTTAAAAATACATACATTAGAAAATATAAAGTAGGGTACTTATAATAAACTATATGAAATTGAGCTGTTGGCGAAACAGTAGAAGCCATATAATTTAATATTGGATGCGGAGCAACTGTTGGATAAGTCATCACATATAAATAAAAATTAAATAGTAAAGGGACACTTATAATAAAAAAAGATACAATAAAATTAATAAAATAAAGCAGCTTAAAATAATAACATGTTCCCATCTTAGAAATAACAGGATAAATAAATCCATAATTTTTATCAATTCTATAAATCCCTGCTACAGCCATTGCGGAAAGCATAGGAAATATAAGTAAATAAAACTCACTATAAAACGATAATCTATTAAAATATAAAATATTAGATAAATATGGGGATACCTTTATAATCCCAGCATCGTTAAATCCTTTAGTTGTCACAAACATAGCAATATATTGAGCAATAACAATTACTAACATAATAAATAAAGACAACCAAAACATCCTACCTTTTAAAATCCTTCCTAAAAAGTAACTCATCTATAGCTCCTCCATAAACCATTAAATTTAAATCTTTTTTAATATGAACAATTGATCCGCAACACCATAACATTTCTTTTCTTTATTTAACCAAATGTAACGAAAAGAAACATTTGCTCTCTCTCCTTCAAATTTAGGAAACTCAACTTCATACTGATAAACATCATTTGTGCCTTTTCTTTTTACACTCTTAACTTCTTGTTTCCACTGAATTACTTCTCCATCAGTTTGTTCAATCCGTCCCAAGAGATACGTTGGTTTTTTCTTATTCGTAACACCCGTCAAAAAAACATAATAATTTTCTGGTATAACTCCTAATTTCAATTTTTTATTTGAAAGCTTATCCTCTATTAAACTATCATTTTTTTCTATTTGTCCTTGAAAGAAATCATCACCATTTTCACTTTCCAAAAACACTTGTTCAAAAATAGTATTTTTGTTAATTCCTTTTAATTCAATACTTTTCAAATTATCTTTTTCCGTTAAAGTATCTTCAATATGTACAATAGGTTCATCTACTTTCTTTTGACAAGAAACTAAGAAACTAATACTCAATATAAAAAAACAAACTAAAATATATTTTGAAATAAACCTCATTACAGCTCCTCCTATTTTAAAAATGAAATAGCAGGAAAAGTCGTATAATCCGGATTTGAAACTATACGACTTTTTCTAGCACTATAAAATAAATAATTTCAATTTATAATTTCTAAATCAATATTCAATGTAAGGTCCACTAGGTCTTACACTATCAGGACTCCAAGCAGTAGGATAAGCATTATTTTCTCTAGAATAACCACCAAATCTCACAGGCACATTTTTCCCATGGTTTTCATATGCATAATTTTGAAAAAGATATGTTCTACCTGGTATCACTGTTCCTTCATGCTTACCTGAAACATTTACCCATTTTCTATCTTCTGCATTTTTATTTTTATCTGCTTCTGTCCAAACATTGAAAGAACCTCCGCCCTTCTCACTGCTCTTCACACGCATATACATAGAGGTAGGCGTCTCTTTAGGACGTGCATTAGTATAATCATATGGACTCCAAAGTCTAAAGGTAAAATTCACATGGTCATCCCTTGTACTAGCCTTAGCCGGTTCGGTTAAAGCGAAAGTACTAGCTAAAATACCTAACGATAAAACAGATCCAAACATAAAACGACTTTTTTTCTTAATTCCCACTAAAAGCACCTCCGATAATTTGTAGCATTATATTGATTGTATTTTTCCACTGAAGGAACAAAATCAATATAATACAATATTATGGTAACAATACCTCAACACACCTTCAATGGATTTCAGAATATTTAATATTACTTTTACACTTGCGAACATTTCGTTAAATTTTTAAAAACAATACTATATCCCTAGCAAAGAATTACTTGTAAAGGTAGCTATATTCCTATGCTTGTTCCAAATAATAAAGAGTAACTCACCTCTCTAAATTTCGAATTTTCTCCTGCTGTTTTGAGGAAATACCGCCTAAAAATCATTTCTTAATGAAATCGGCTACTTATAAAACTTTTTTAACCTTGCTGCGAAAAATACAAAAAAAGCGCAGCCATTTCGGCTGCGCTTTCGAATTATTATTTAGTTTCGATTAAACCGTATTTCCCATCTTTACGGCCATATACAACATTAGTTTCGTTTGTATCAGCATTTGTGAAGACGAAGAAATTATGTCCTAGCATATCCATTTGTAGGATTGCCTCTTCAACGTCCATCGGTTTTAAATCGAATCGTTTTGTACGTACAAGTTCTAATTCATCTTCTTCTACCTCATCCAAAACAGCTACTGCTTCTGGAAGGATAAAGTTCGTTTTCATAGAACCTTTCTCACGTAACTTACGATTTACTTTTGTTTTATGTTTACGAATTTGTCGCTCAATTTTATCAACTACTAAATCGATAGCAGCGTACATATCGCTATTAGTTTCTTCTGCACGAAGTAATAAATCAGTAAATGGTATTGTTACCTCGACACGTTGCTTGTCAGAGTATACTTTTAAATTAACTTTAATCTCTGGGAATGTATCAAAATAACGCTCTAACTTACTTAGTTTTTTCTCTACATATTCCTTTAATGCTGGAGTTACTTCAATATTTTCACCACGAATGTTGAATTTCATAGATGAATTCCTCCTTTCAAGCCTATGTATTATAATTTCGACATTGGCTTAAAAACTCCTTCTAACTTTTTTAAAAAAATTAGTAGAATTGCAATTTTTTTATCGTTTTTTGTTGAAATGAAAAGATGCATCGTTTCTATCTTTATTTTATCCTATTAACATCGTGAATAACGAATGTTTCTGTGGACAATTCGTTACAGAAAAGAAACAACTTTTTGACAACTTACCCTATAACAAAAACCCCTTGCGAAAAACAAGAGGTTCTACTACATATATATAACGTTGCCACAAACGCAGCTTTCTCTTCCAAAAACAATATCCCCTACAGTTTCACAACATTAGCTGCTTGTGGTCCACGTGCTCCATCTACAATGTCAAACTCTACTTGTTGCCCTTCTTCTAATGACTTATATCCATCTTGTTGAATAGCAGAAAAATGGACAAATACATCGTCACCATCTTCACGCTCAATAAACCCAAATCCCTTTTCTGCATTGAACCATTTCACTCTTCCTTGCATGTTCATTCCATTCCCTTCACTCTAAAAATCAGGGCATTCGCCCCATATTTTGACTATAACGAATGACAACATATGAAGTCAAAGAAGACTTATCGCCTTTTTATTATCCCTTTCGACACTGCCATATTAACTTCTACAAAGTGTCAAACTAGATACTTCTCTTGCCCCTCTTTCATATAACAAACTTCCGATTTGCCTAACTGTAATCCCTGTCGTATACACGTCATCAACGAGTAAAATATGTTGCTCAGAAAACATCTCTTCTCCCTGAAAATAAAAAGGATTGCTTCCTGACACCCTTTCTTTACGTGTCTTCTTACTTTGCTTTTCTGTTTCCCTTCTTCTTAATGATGGATAAGAAATTTTGACAGGCAAACAAGTTGCTAATAACTCAGCTTGATTAAAACCACGTTCAATTTCCCTTTCCTTACTAAGCGGAACAGCGATAACGGTTGAAACATTGGCAAAATACTTTTGAAATAAACTTCGAAAAGGACGATAAAAAATGTGCACTAACTCCGCATCCCCCCGAAACTTAAACTGTGCTACTATTTCTTTCATCTCATCATCATACATATATAACGAACGGTTTTTAAAAGAACGATACTTCTCCTCTTTCGTCCACCTTATACAATCTATACAAATACCGTCTTCTTGAAATGCGGCAGGAACAAATTCTAAAGGTCGCCCGCACTCCATGCAAATTTCTCCTATAATATAGGAAAGTTTCTGCTCACATCTATCACATATATATTTTCTATGACACTTTACAAAAAAAGTGTACCAACTAATCTTTTCTACAAAACACTCATCACAAAGTAAACAATGCATTAATCGATCAATCCTTGTTCTTTCGCATTTTTATTCATACCTTGAATATGTTTTTTCGCGCGCACCATCGCCTCTGTCTTGCCATAGTGAAAATAAATGACCTCTCCATACGGTGCTTCAAAGCTCCGCCCTGCTCGGCCCGCAATTTGTACGAGCGCACTTTCTGAAAATATTTCTTCTTCCGCCCCCAAAACTGCGACTTGCAAATTTTTCACCGTTACGCCTCGCTCTAAAATTGTCGTTGTAACTAATAATGGGATTTCTCCCTTTTTGAAAGCCGCTACTTTTTCTTTTCTCCCTGGATCTTCTGCATGTACACCTTCAATTCGATTGTTTAATGGTTTTAACAACAAGCTTATTTCTTCTATATATCGCACATGGGGGACGAATAAAAAAATAGGGAATTTTTTATTTAAGTATGTTTGTAACCACTGTAGTAAAACTCGAGGAATTCTTTTATGAATGAGGTTTTTTTTCCAATTCCCGCACCAACAAAATAAAGGAACTGGCAAAGGATGACGATGATATCGTCCAGAAACAATAACACCTTTTTGTTTACCTTGTTTAAGTTTTCGCTTCCACGTTTCATCTGGAGTCGCAGTTAAATAAATACGCGCCGCTTTTTCTTTCATCGCTTGTTTTACCGCGTACTGTAACATTTGATCTGCACAATATGGAAACGCATCTATCTCATCTACAACCATGACATGAAACGCCCTATAATAACGTAATAATTGATGCGTAGTCGCAACGACTAGTACTGCATCTTTTTCTTTATCCACACTCCCTCCATATAAAGCCGCTACCTTTATATATGGAAATACTTCTTGCAATCTCGGCGCTAATTCCAGAACAACATCCGTTCTCGGCGTTGCGATACAAACTCTTTCTCCTTTTTGAAGCGCTTCGTTAATTCCGTAAAACAACATCTCTGTTTTCCCAGCCCCGCATACAGCCCAAATAAAAAATGATTCTTTTTGCTTAATAGCCTCTATAACTCCTTGCGCCGCCAAATTCTGGCCAGTAGACAACGTCCCGTTCCACTGTAACAAATTTGAATTCTTTTCTCTCTTTCTTTCAGCAATCCCGCGAACAAGTACAGCACATTCACTTACTCTCCCCATCGTTATACACTTCCGGCAATATGCGCACACTTTACTGCACCTTTTACATAAAAACGACGCAAATAGCCGCCGATCTACATTTCCGCAGCGTTGGCACATATATTTAGAATTCTTCTTTTTTACACCTTGTACACATACGATCTCTCCCTTCTTTTTCAAATCGTTTAATTCCCTCTGTAAATCTGAAGAAAGTTCTTCTAATAGCAACTGTTTCCCCGCTAGCATCAACAATCACCTCCAGCACTACTATAAACCTTTCTCATCATCTCGTAAAAACTCAAAAAAGCCGATAACCTACTTATAAAATAGTAAGCTATCGACTTTATACACGTTTTTTATTCTTTTATAAATCCTAGAATCGACCGTATCCTAAGAAATGTTTTTGGTTATACGAACTGTTAATATCACCGTACGCAATTCCTTTATCACTAGCATGGATCATTTGGCCATTACCAACGTAAATACCGATGTGAGATGGACCTGCTTTATAAGTACCTTGGAAGAATACTAAGTCTCCTGGTTGTGGGCTACCTACTTTAGAAACTGAGTTCCAGTAACCTGCAACGTCTTGACGACCTACACCAAAGATGTAAGAAATGAATCCACTACAGTCAAAACCACCATTTGATGGAGATGCACTTCCCCAAACATATGGCTTACCTAAATATTGCTTAGCTTTACCAATTACGCCAGTATCCGGTGGAGTTGGTGCTGGGTTTTGCTCTGGTGTTTTCTTTTCTGCTTTAGGTACCTCTTTTTTAGGCTCTTCCTTTTTAGGTTCTTCTTTTTTAGGCTCTTCTTTTTGAGCTTGTCCACCATTGTTTGCTGGTGCAACTTGCTCTGCAGGTGCTTGTGCTGGTTGAGCTTGCGCAGCTTTAGCAGCTTGCTCTGCTTGTTTTTGAGCAGCAGCTTCTTGTGCAGCTTTTGCTTGTGCTTCTTCTTCTGCAATGCGTTGTAATTGTAACGCTTGTTTCTCAAGCTCTTTCAATTGACCTTCCGTACTTGTCATTGAAGTTACAACTGTATCCATTTTACCGCTTAAATCGTTTACCGCTGTTGCTTTTTTCTCTTTTTCAGCGTCAAGTTCTTTCTTAGCAGTTTCAATTTGAGCTTGTGCTTCTTTTAATTCTTTTTGTTTCTCTTTTACCGTTGCAACATCTTTTTTCACACTAGCTTGATCTTCTTGTTGTGTTTTCATGATATCTTCATCAGACTCAAGAATTTTAGAAACAGAAGTTAAACGATCAACTAAATCTGCAACGTTTTTAGAGTTTACAAGAACTTCTGTTACAACGTTCGTATTTGGTTGTTCTTGAAGTGCAACTAAACGCTTTCTTAATAGCTCTTCACGTTTTGCAATCTTTGTTTGTAATTCTGCAATATCTTTATTTTTCTTTTCAATTAATTGCTCAGTATCAGCAACTTTTTTCATTGTTTCATCAAGCTTTGCAGCATTCTCTTGAACAGATTTATCTAAACCTTGAATTGTTTTGTTTAAGTCATTCATTTGCTTTTGTAATTCATCACGTTCTTGTTGTTGTTTATGTAAAGTGTCATTTTGTGTGTTAATTTGTGATTTCACGTCAGAAATTTTATCTTCTGCAAATACATTTGGTGTTAGCCCAGAAAACATTAATCCTGCAACTAATGCACAAGATGCCATTTTTAGCTTTTTCATTTTATTTTTTACACCGCTTTCTTTTTTCTTTTTCCGTATATAACCTATAAAATTTATACCATAATTCGGGATTTTTTTTGCTAATGTTACGTTTTTGTAAAACAAATGTAATATTATATG
>NZ_WEII01000144.1:0-8640 GCF_009183805.1 Bacillus sp. B2-WWTP-C-10-Post-4
ATTAAAAATTTAAGGTAGATAGGACGGGAAAATGAAAAAGATTATTAAAGTTGAAGCAGTTGAAAAACATTTTGGAAATCAAGTGATTATCCCACCTCTTTCTTTAGATATTAAAGAGGGAGAGTTTTTAACAATTTTAGGACCGAGTGGCTGCGGGAAAACGACTTTACTTCGTATGATCGCAGGATTTGAAACTCCAACTAAAGGGAATCTTTTATTAGATGCTGAAAGAATTAACGATTTGCCGCCATATAAGCGTCATATGAACCTAGTGTTCCAACATTACGCACTATTCCCACATATGACAGTAGAGAAGAATATTTGTTTTGGTATGAAAATGCAGAAAGTATCAGCAGCAGAGCAGAAAGAGCGTGCTGAAGAGGCAATGCGTTTAACGCAGTTACTTGAGTTCCGTAATCGTAAACCTGCGAAGCTTTCTGGTGGACAACAGCAGCGTGTTGCAATTGCAAGAGCGATTGTAAATAATCCGCGTGTATTACTATTAGATGAGCCACTTGGAGCGCTTGACTTTAAGTTACGAAAAGACTTGCAACGTGAATTGAAAAACTTACAACGTAATTTAGGAATTACGTTCATATACGTAACGCACGATCAAGAAGAAGCAATGAGCATGAGCGATCGTATTGTAGTTATGAATAAAGGACATATCGAACAAATCGGAACACCGAAAGAAATTTATAATAAGCCGAAAACATTGTTCGTTGCGACATTCATCGGTGAAAATAATATTGTGAAAAACGGGGAAGGCTATGTAGCAATTCGCCCTGAAAATGTAAAAGTACGTTCGGTTGAAGAGTCAATTTTAAAAGAATACCATCTTGGACATATTGAAGATATCGAGTTTGTCGGAAATATGGAGAAGCTTTATGTACGTGATGAGAAAACATCAGAATTACTAATGGCATATCAAACTGCTGAAGAGGCAGCGCAGTGGAGCATTGGAGATAATGTATATGTAGGCTGGGAGCAAGAGGACGAGGTGACCTTAAATTGAAAAAAGGGAAATTACTCGCACTACCTACAGTCGCGTGGCTGTTAATTTTCTTCCTAATCCCGCTCGTATTCGTATTAGGATTCGCCTTCATGCAGCGCGGAGCTTACGGGACAGTAGAAATGCAATTTACGCTGGAGAATATATCCCGTGTGTTTGATCCTTTGTACTTAGGAACGTTATGGGAAACTGTTAAGATCGCAGTTATTACAACAGTAATATGTTTATTAATTGGTTATCCGTTTGCGTATACAATTACAATTGTTGACCGCAAATACCGCTCTATTCTTTTATTATTGGCAACGATCCCGTTTTGGATTAACTTTCTTGTTCGTTCATACGCATGGATTGTTATTTTACGTTCACAAGGTCTTGTGAATACGTTGTTATTAAAGCTTGGCATTATTAGTGAACCGTTAAATTTATTATATAATACTCCTTCTGTAATACTCGGAATGGTCTATTCTTTATTACCATTTATGATTTTACCAGTGTATGCAGCAATTGAGCAGCTGGATAAGCGTAAGCTAGAAGCGGCTTATGATTTAGGAGCAACACCAATAAAGGCATTTTGGAATATAACAGTGCCGATGACGATGTCAGGAATTGCGACTGGTTCTATTTTAGTATTCGTTTCTTCTATCGGAATGTTTGTTGTATCAGACGTGATGGGCGGATCGAAAGTAGCATTAATCGGAAACGTTATTCAAAATCAATTCTTAGGTGCACGTGACTGGCCATTTGGATCTGCGTTATCGATTATCGTTGTTCTATTCTCTGTTCTGTTAATTTACTTATATTATCGTGCAACGAAAGTATATAAATATAATGAGAACGGAGGGGAATAGGCAAAGATGAAGAAGTTTTTAGTTTCTTATTCTTGGTTAATTTTGTTATTCTTGTATTTTCCAATGATGGTTTTAATGGTCTATTCTTTCAACGACTCTCGCATTAATGCGGAGTGGGAAGGTTTTACATTCCATTGGTATACAGATTTATTTCAAAAACAAGATGTTATTGATGCATTTGTAAATAGTATTACGATTGCAGTTATAACAACGATTGTGACAACGGTACTTGGTGTATTCTTTGCAATTGCTTTACATCGTTATAAATATCGTTTCGAAGGGGCTATTAATGGCCTTGTATATTTACCAATTTTAATTCCTGATATTTTAATGGGATTATCTTTACTAATTCTTTTCAGCCAGTTAGGAATGGAACTTGGACAAACAACGATTATTATTGCACATATTACATTTAGTATTTCGTTTGTTGTTGTTATTTTAGCTGCGCGTCTTTCAAGTATGGGACGTGACTTAGAAGAAGCTGCAAATGATCTAGGAGCAACGCCTTGGCAAACGTTTCGTTATGTAACGTTCCCAGCAATTGCACCGGGAGTTATTTCGGCAGCATTATTAACATTCACATTATCAATTGATGATTTTGTAATTAGTTTCTTCGTATCAGGACCAGGATCAACAACATTGCCATTATATATTTACAGTATGGTTAAGCGCGGAGTATCACCAGAAATTAATGCTCTTTCTACAATTTTAATTGTTGCTATCGTAGGATTAATGGTTCTATCTGAAATCTTCCGGAATAAAGGTGCAGATGGTGAAGAAAACTCTGGAGGACACCTTCCTTTATAATACGAACGATATAGAAAGTACAAGGGGGTAATAAACCGATGAAATTAATGAAAAGAATAGCTGGCGCAGCAATTAGTTTTAGCCTTGTTGCTGGTGTGCTTGCTGGTTGTGGTGAAAAGAAAGAAGAATTAAATATTTATAGCTGGGCTGACAATTTTGATGAGCAAGTGCTAAAAGATTTTGAAAAGAAATATAATGTGAAAATTAACTATGACAAGTACGCAAGTAATGAAGAAATGCTTGCGAAATTACAAGCTGGTGGCGCAAAGTACGACTTAATCCAGCCGTCTGATTACATGGTTAAAACAATGGCGAAAATGGACTTATTAGCGCCGTTAGATAAAAAGAATATCCCGAATATCGAAAATATGGTTTCTAATTTCAAAACACCTGCGTTTGATCCAGAGAATAAATATTCTTTAGTGTACACTTGGGGTGTAACAGGGATTGCATACAATAAAAAGTATGTGAAAGAAGCACCTACAAGCTGGGCGGACTTATGGAATGAGAAATATAAAGGACATGTAACGTTACTGAACGATTCTCGTGAAGTATTAGGAGTGGGTCTTAAGAAGCACGGGTTCTCAAACAGTACGAAAGACGATGCACAATTAAAGACAGCAGCAGATGATTTAAAGAAGCTGCTTCCAAACTTATTAGCATTTGATACAGATAACATTAAACAAAAATTCATTACAGAAGATGCTTGGATCGGAACAGTTTGGTCTGGAGATGCAGCATTTATCGCAAAAGATAATAAAGATGTAGAATATGTTGTACCGAAAGAAGGCGGCACAATTTGGGCTGATACGTTAGCAATTCCAAAAGGTGCAAAACATAAAGAGCTTGCTGAGAAATTTATGAACTACTTACTAGATGAAAAAGTAAGTGTGAAAAACTACGAGTCAATTGGTTACAGCAATCCAAATGAAAAAGCTCATCCTCTTCATAGTAAAGAATACCGTGATAATCACATGATTTTCTTAACGAAAGAAGAGTTAGATCGTACAGAATGGCTTGTTGATGTAGACGATAAGTTAAAAGACTATGATCGTTACTGGACAGAGCTAAAAACAAAAGGTAAATAAGTAAGGAAATGCGGTTTCTAAAGTAGAAATCGCATTTTTTCATAGTAGGAGGAAATCGTTTGAAGAAGAAGTTACATCAGTATGAGGTAATGTGTATCGGTTTGTTATTTGCTGTATTTGGTATTGTTGCTTGGCGCGTACATGCAGGTGGCGTTACAGTGATGGATACATATGTCCGTGGATTAGTAAGAGGGCTACAAACGGAAAGTTCTCTTATATTTTTCTCGTACTTTACAAAATTGGGATCAGCAATTGGGATAGTCACTACGCTCGTTATAAGTTTGCTTGTTTTTTGGAAGAAGCGTTATTATGCTGCGATGATTGTATATCCAATGGGGATTTTAATAACACATCTTGTGAATAAAGGGATAAAAGAGATTGTAAAGAGAGAACGTCCGTCATTAAATGAAGGGCTAGATGCACTTGGATATAGTTTTCCTAGTGGACATGCAATGCTATCGATTATGACATTTGGATTTCTTACTTATATCATTGCTGCTAATTTGAAAAGCGTAGCTGGGAAATGTGTCACAACGATTTTGATGGGTATAGTAATTCTATCGATTGGATTAAGTAGAATCATTTTAAATGTACATTACCCAACTGATATTTTAGCTGGTTACTGCGTAGGTGGTATTTTGTTAATTATCGCGATTTACTACCATCGTTTACTTACTGAGAGATTAGGGCTTAATAAGGAGAGATAGAAAAACGTCTGGAAAAACTATTATTATAGTTTTTCCAGACGTTTTTTGTTTATATCAAGATGTGATACAGTATAAGTGACAATTGAATTATTTAAAGTAGGTGAAAATGTGTGAAGACAAATGTACATAAAGTTGATAAGTGGGGGAAGTTAGGAGCTTTTTTGTATCAGTTTCGTTATACAGTAATTGTAGCGTTACTGTTGCTCGCAATCGCACTTGGGATTTTTGCTCCAAAGTTACCGGGAGTATTAGGTGGTGACGGTTTCCAAACGGAAGGCGACTATCAAAAAACAAAAGAAATTTTAGATCAAGATTTTAAGAAGTCTCAAGATACGCTACTGCTCGTTTTTGAGAAAAATAAAGATGCTTCGCATGAGGAATTTAAAAAGCGAATAGATGAAATTGTAAAGAATGTTCAAGAGAAAGAGAGCTATGAATCTTTCCATCACCCAATCCAAAATAAAGAAATGCTACAAGATGACAGCGGTTATGCGACAATTTTATTTTCCGGGAAAACAAATAAAGAAAGAATGGAAAAGACATTACAATTTGCTGATGAGATTGGGAAAGAAAGTAATGTAGCATTAAAAGTAACACCTACAGGATTCCCGAAAATTAATCAAGAGATTAATGAAAGAACGCAAAATGATTTAAAAGTAGCAGAAATGATTGGATTACCAATTGCGTTTCTTGTATTACTATTTTCGTTTGGTAGTCTTTTGGCATCAATTTTACCGATTTTGAATGGGGCGCTTAGTGTTATTAGTACGATGGGGGTATTGTATTTCATCGGTGTTGATAAAGAACTATCTATTTTCGTGTTAAACGTTGCGCCGATGATTGGACTTGCATTATCTATTGATTTTGCGCTATTATTTGTGAACCGTTTTCGAGAGGAAGTTGCTAAACGAACGGTAAAAGAAGCGATAGCAATTACATATCAAACGGCAGGACGTGCGATTGTATTTTCAGGATTATGCGTATTTGTTGGGTTATCCGGTTTGTTTTTCTTTAAGATAGATTATATTCAATCTGTTGCGATTAGCGGAATGATTGTTGTCATTATGAGCATTTTATTCTCACTCACACTTCTTCCAGCACTATTATCGTTAATAGGTAAAAGAATATTAAAAAAGAATCAAGTAGCACATACGCCGGCAAAAGCATGGCGTAAATTTGCACAATTTGTCATGAAACATCCAATTGCAATGATTATTGTTGTTACAACATTTATTGTTATTTGCTTATTACCATTACGTACAGCGAATTTGCAGTTCCCTGGTGTTGAAGCTTTACCTGAAAAGAGTGATACAAGGATTGCATATGAAAAGTATGAAGAAGCATTTAATGAAACTTTCAAAACACACGCTGATGTTACGTTAGTTGTAGAGACGAAAAAAGATATGAAAGAAAAAGAAAGTCTACAAAAGATAGAAGAAGTCGTTCAAAAGTTAAAAGATGATAAGAAAGTACATGAAGTAAGAAGTTTATACGACGGGTTAACTGGAATGAAAGCAGATCAAGTTGTTGGAATATTGCAGTCGCCAGAATCAGCGAAACTAACTCCTGTATTTGAAGCATACACGCAAGGGAATAAGACGACGATAGAAATCTTTTTGAAAACAAAACCACGTACAGAGACTGCAAAACAGTGGGTACGTGACTTTAAAAAGAACTATAAAGAAACGGATGTTACGTATTATCTAGGCGGAATGACGACGTTTCAACAAGAATTAGAAGATGAAATTAAAGATAAAGTTGTAATTGGTATATCTGTTATATTTGGATCGACCTTTGTTATATTATTATTTGCATTCCGATCTATACTCATTCCAATTAAGGCAATTGTTATGAATATACTTAGTTTAAGTGCAACCATTGGAATTGTTGTTTGGTTATTTGAAGGTGGTCATTTCGGTTTAGAAGCAAGTCCGGTTCTGTTTGTCTTACCAATCTTCATTTTTGGCCTCGTATTTGGGCTTAGTATGGATTATGAAGTATTTCTTATTTCACGTATTCATGAGCTCTATGAAGAAACAGGAGATAACGATCAAGCAACGTTAGAAGGGCTCGTTTCAACAAGTAGAATCATTACATCAGCTGCTTTAATAATGATTGTTGTAACTGGTGCATTCGCATTTACTGATATTTTACCAGTAAAGCAGATGGGTCTTGGCGTTGCATTAGCAATATTTCTTGATGCAACAATTATTCGTCTTATGCTCGTACCAAGCTTAATGAAGTTATTTGGAGACTGGAACTGGTGGTTACCATTTCGAAAAAAACGAGAAAAAGCATCGTAAAAAATGCTCATCAATATGATGAGCATTTTTTATGAATAGCAAAGCCTACATTTTGCAAATAGTATGTGATAAGAACATTACATAATAAGTAGGTGAAGGCAATGTTTCGTTATTTTAAGTTTAAGTTAAATGATACAGTACAGTTTGCCGAGAACGATGGGCATATGTATCGCATTGTCGGTTATCGGTTAGAAAAAGGATTTTATCCAAAAGATGAATGGACTCATATCATTTATGAACTACTTAGAGAATTTGACGGGTATACGATGGATGCAGAAGAGGAAGAACTTGTAAAGGTCGTTCAAGTAGAGGATGAGTATTACAAAATACAAGAAGTATCAGGTTATCGCTATCCAGTAAAAATGAAACAAAAACAACAAGTGATGAAAATAGAAAAGATGGACGATTTATTAGATGCTTACAATGATTATAAAAGGTTGGCGGATTTCTTTAAAGATTTATCGTATGAACAAAAAGCTGAAGAAGTATTATTAGAAATGAAAAGACTTAGAGCTTGAGGGGCAGTCTATTATAAGACTGTCCTCTATTTTTGACAGTGCATCAAAGTGTGTTTTCCGTTACAATGAGAGAATCAATAGAAATAAGGTGATAAACAGTATGGAAACAAAGAAAAAGGGCGAATGGTGTGAAATTATCGTTCCAGCTAAATGGAATGGTATAAGTATTGAATCGGTATTAAAAGTAGAATGGGAAATACCGAAAAAGCTATTACATCAGCTTCGTATGGAAAAAGGTGTTACGGTTAACGGGGAACAAAGAAGATGGAATGAGCTTTTAAAAGAGAACGATAAGTTACAAGTCCATATGTTTGCAGAGGAAGAGTACGGTGTAGATCCAGAATATGGTGAATTACATGTAGTATACGAAGATGATCACGTACTTATCGTAAATAAACCAGAGCAAATGGACACACACCCTGCTGAAAAAGGTGGAACCGGGACGCTTGCAAATCTTGTTGCTTTTCATTTTCAAATGCAAGGTTTAGAGACGAAGGTGCGTCATATTCATCGTTTAGATAAAGATACGACAGGTGGTGTCGTGTTTGCTAAGCATAGAATTGCTGGTGCAATTATGGATCGTCTATTAATGGAAAGAAAAATTAAAAGAACGTACGCAGCGCTCGTTGAAGGGAAAGTAAAGAAGAAACAAGGAAAGATTGATGCTGCTATCGGAAGGGACCGCCATCATGCTACAAGGCGTCGTATTTCTCCAAAAGGTGACCAAGCTATCACATATTATAAAGTAGAAAAGTATTTTAAGAAGCAAAACACGACTTTCGTAACGTTACAATTAGAAACGGGTAGAACACATCAAATTCGTGTTCATATGAGTCATAATGGTAATCCACTAGTTGGGGATGTATTATATGGTGGACAAACAAAATATATGTCCAGTCAAGCATTGCATGCGATGAAGATAAATTTCTTGCATCCAATTACGAAAGAAGCAATTGAAGTGGATGTGCCGTTTCCTACAAAGTTAAATAAAAAAATAAAAGAATTTCAAAAAGAAAATGCGTAAAGTATAAGTTTTAACTTGAAAAAAGTAGATTTTTGCAGGGATTTCTCTAAAAGAAGCGAAGCCGTTAAGAGAAAAGAGAGGTGAGAATCACTTGATCAAATATAAGTATGTACTTGGAATATTTTTCGCTTGTCTTTTACTTACTCTATTTCTCTATCCCTATTTACCAAATCGTATGGCAGTACATTGGAATGTAAATGGTGAGCCAAACGAGTTTATGAGTAAACAAGTTGTTGTAGCATTTATTCCTTGTTTTATTATTTTTTCATATGGATTTTTGTATATTATTTCACATAATATATTTAAGTTTAATGAAAGAGAGCATGGTATTAT
>NZ_WEII01000145.1:0-8517 GCF_009183805.1 Bacillus sp. B2-WWTP-C-10-Post-4
ATAATATGGTATTCTTATTTATGTAATATTCATTCCAAAAAAGGGGGATTTTTCATGTTTAAGAAAGTAATAATTGGAACATTAGCAACTGGAATTATGTTATCTGGTGCTGGAGGAGTATTTGCGGAAACACCTACTGATACAAGTGTAAAATTAAAAACAATTGATAATAAAAAAAGTTTTGTTAAGAAAAAAGAAAAACAAGACTTTCCTGGTTACAAATCAAAAGGGGAAATACCCACTGTAAAAGAGTGGAATGGAGTAACTTGGTATTTAAAAGGAGTAACTGAAGTAAGTAAAAATTCATGGACAGGACATTATGAAGGATGGCGAACAAGTAATAATTAAGAAACTTTAATTTATTACTCAAAAATAGGCAAAAAGACAGCAATCAATCAGCTGTCTTTTCTTTTTTGATCTATAGACATTCTATTTTTTAGGCATCCATGTATGTCCGCAATTCATACAACCATTGACAATATTTTTTCTACCAATAAATCCACTGAATAAAGTTATCGATGCCCCTAGGAGTATCATTAAAAAAACAACAAATGCAGCCATATCCTGAAGTGGAGAATGTCGAGGAACTATTCCAATAGCTATAAGTGTAGCTAACATAAGAAACAGAATTAAAAACATCCTTTTAAAATTATAACCACGTTTATTACCAACTATTTGATCAGATTTACATTTCCTACAAACAACCCGCCTAGTTACTTTTTCTTTTTGCACTGTCATGTTCAATCACCCTCTTTAACTATAAATTCCAATAAACTAATTATAAAATATATCAACTACAATAAGATACAAATATTATCAAAATAAGAAAAAGAACCTTAAAAACCAGTTTCTTTTTCTTATTTTCCAATGTACACTTTTTATTATTAGTTTACTTTCAAATCCCCTTAAATATTAACTTCTCTCCGAACCCCCTGATATCCTCAATTTATAAAAAAAAAGTATACATTGAAAACACTGTAAATAAAGAGTTCACAATCCCTTATATGTTTAATCATTCACTCTCTCTTTCATCTAAAATCTGCTCAAAACGAAATTTAAAATAAACTATTTTAGTCCATCTATTTCTAGCAAAAGTTAAAATGTTAAAAATATATGGAAACAAAATTGAAGTTGAAATTAAAATTATTAATAGTACAAATCCCCACATTTCTTTTGAAAGAGAAGCTGAGTCTATAAAAGCACTAAATAAAACCGTCACATACATAATAATTAATGGCTGTATTCTATGTATGCTATCTTTTTACGACATTAAAATATATTAGAATTAACATGGTATGAATGATTAGTAGCAATTGATATAATTGTATTAGAAGCAATTAGGAGGATTATTAGTGGAGAAGTTAAAAGTACTATTTCAAAACACCTTATATATAGCTTACCCTCTTTTAACTGGAGTTGAGGGAAGTGAAAAGGTTTTAAATAAATGGCAACAATTCTATCAAGATGTAGAAAGAGATCTACAGGAAATTTACAACTCATCTTATTCATCACAGACTTTCGAAAGGCTAGTAAAATGGGTTTCTAAAAAGGAAGCTTTAGGATTATCAGGGATAGACATTCTTCCAAAACTAGAAAATCATAGGGAAGAAATTTTTGAATGTTTAAGAGATGACTTATATATGGAGTTTGGAATTAAACTGCCTATTATCGCAAAAGAATTACCTTTACATTCAGAGGCTAAGAGTGATTATATAGAACGAAGTAATGCAGGGTTTATGTACCATTTATCAGACACTATTGCTAAGAATAAGTTTACAGATGACCAAGATAAGAATGTACGGATTGCTCAATTACAGGATAAACAAAATAGTCTAGTGGTAGTATCGTCACACGATGATGGTGATATGAAATTACAAAGAAAAGAATTAAAAAGATGGAATACACTGATTGATTCTACTTTTTTAACAAGAGTAATGGACGATTTGACGGCGGACTGCCTCGATATTGTAACTGAACTTTGGGTAAAGAGTGCGGAAAATGATAAGACTATTGTGCCTGTACATTACGAACAAATATTAGATATGTGTAATATGAAACAAATCAAAAATGGTAAGTCTTATTATCGAAAAGAAGACAGATTAAAAATTATGGAGCGATTAGCTGCTCTTGCTAGTATTTTTATTTATGTCAATGAAGATAATGAGATCGTGATATTAAATGAAAAAGATCCAAATGAAAGCCTAACTTATAAAAAGCAAAGAATTCGAAGGTTATTTGTAATGGATGAAATTATCATTGCAAAAGATATTGATACGGATAAAACATTAGGAATAGAGAGTATGAACGTTACACCAGGAAGCTTTTTATCAAAATATCTCTATGGATCTGAAAAGCTAACAGGTTTATTATCAAAAAAAGCCCTAGAGTATAACAGCAAGCAACAGAGATATCACAAAAGATTAACCAGATATCTAAGTTGGCGTTGGCGCATTCAACAATCCTATCAACATTTAACACATTCTTATAGTATTGGTGGTCCTAAAGGGTTATTACAAGTAATGGAGATAAGCATGAATAGAAAACCAAGTCTAATAAGACAAGTTTTTGAAAAGACTTTAGATGACCTTATGAGCGACCAAGTAATTCAAGAGTGGAAATACTCTCCCGAAATTGATGAAGAAAAATGTAAGGGAAAAAACTGGTTTGAAAACTACTGGTTAAAATTAAAAGTAAGCATTTCTCCTACAAATGAACTTGTTAAATTACAACAAGAGTTGATTACTAAGAAAAGTAAGCAGCAAGTACCCTTGGTCATTGAGATGGAAGAAAAGCCACCGGTAATTGAAGAGAAGCCAATAAGTATAGTAAATCAAGAACCCCCTAATAGTATTGAGTTTTATATTGAAAAGATGAACACGTATAAAGAGAAGAATAATAAAAGTATTCGTGAGTTAGCGAAAGAAATAGATATTTCGTATTCAACACTTTCAAGGATGTTATCCGGTAAAAGAAAACGATTAAATGATGATACGAAAAATAAGCTAGATAAGTGGATAGAAAGACAGGTAGTAGTTAATCTGCTGTAAACGACGGTTTAAAAATAAATATATATAAACAAAAGGACTTAATCAAAGTAATGATCGATATTATCCTCTTTAGGTAGACAATGTAAAAAAGACCATGTACACACTTTGATGTTACACCATTACTTGGAGAGGATTTTTTAACATGACTAAAAAAGGTTCAACATTAAATGAACATTTGGAATGATTGATTTTATCAACTATTCCAATTTAATTAAAGGTAATATAGGCTGAAGAAAAATAAACATAAGATTCGCATGAATAACTTTCAAAATAAGTGTAATATGAACCATAAGTTTTCTGGAACAGCAAACTTATGGTTCTTTTGTTTGCTGCAAAGTTATGCCCCTGGATTTGAAGAAAATTCTTAATGTCGTTTTTTAAATAAAGTCTCGACGTTTTAAAAAAATTGCGATGTTTTGTCCCTTGGGATCTGTTTATCTTAAGGGATATACTTATAGTTCCCAAAAAATCTGAACGGAAAGACCGATTAAGGAATTGTTGAGTAGCAATAAAGTTATTGCATTTTTAGAATCAGTTCCTGCTTTCTGAGAAAAAACTTCGTCACTATATTATCTAGATTAATTTGGTTGTATTCTCCAGTTCGAACAAACTTTAAAAAATAGTTGTAATTCATTTTGAATTGAAAGATGGATAAAAAACATCATCTTTTTTAGTTAAATTTTAGAAATAACAACTTTTTTACAATTGGGGAAGTAAAAACTCTTAAGTTGATAGGAATGTATGGTGACTGCCTTGTATGTTATTCAAGGATAGTACTTTATATAAGTATGCAATTGTACATATTCATATAAAGTACATAATACATAAAATCCCATAAAGTTATATCAAAAACATTTTTTCGCATGGGCTTTATTAAGATTCAGTAATACCAATAAAATTTATCTTTGATTATAGCAGTGAAATGGTATCAATTTCTGAAGTGATACTACTACGAAAACTTTTTGAATATAATTAAGAAAACACAAAAGATTTAATGTCAGAATAATCAAACATAATATATTCGATTTTCTAGTTTACTTATGAAAAATATAGTGATTAAAATGGGGGGGAAGTAAGGATCTTATATTCTATTAAAAATAAAGAAAAAAACGAGATGCACTTACTCTTTTGAAAAATTTTTTATCCTCAAGTGTGTGTGAAGAAACCCTAACGTTAGGTTGTACAACATTTACGATCAAAACTTGTAAAAAACAATAGTGAAGAGGTGTAAGGAATGAAGAATAAAATTATGACAGGATTTTTAATAACATCAATTGCTACCGGGGCGACTATTCCTATCAATACTCTCGCAACGCCAATCGTTCAAGCAGAAACAAAACAAGATAATATAGATATTTCCTCAGCGTTACGAAAAATAGGTGCACACTCCAAATTAACACAAACCTTTATCGATGGAGCCTTAGCAAGTCCGAATGTACAACTTGTAGAAGTTCCATCTTTAAATACAACTCAATTTCTAATTAAACAAGATATGAAAGAGTGGTCATCCGAACTTTATCCCAAATTAATTCTATTAAATTCAAAAAGTAAAGGATTTGTAACTAAATTTAATAGTTATTATCCAACATTAAAAGGATTTGTAGATAATAAGGAAGATAAAGAAGGGTTTACAGATAGACTGGAAGTCCTTCAAGACATGACCATAACAAACCAAGAAAGTGTGCAACGTCAAATTAATGAGTTAACAGATCTAAAACTACAGTTAGATAAAAAGGTGAAAAATCTTGATACTGATGTGGCAAAAGCACAGAGTGTCCTTAATTCAGAGGGAACAGGAAAAATAGATAAGTTAAAAAATGAAATGCTAGATACAAAAAAATCAATTCAAAATGATTTACAGCAAATAGCATTATTACCAGGAGCCTTAAATGAACAAGGGCTAAAGGTATTCCAAGAAATTTATAGTCTATCGAAAGATATCATTGAACCGGCTGCTCAAACAGCAGTAGTAGCGTATAACAAAGGAAAAGAAATAAACAATGCTATTGTAGACGCAGAGAAGAAAGCAGAGCAAGAAGCAAAAGAAAAGGGAAAATCAGCTATAGAAATTGAGGCTGCCAAAAAAGAAGCACGTGAAGCAATAGAGAAAAGTAAAAAAGGTGAAATCGCTGCAGCTGCAGTTACAAAAACGAAAGAGTATGATCTTATGAAAGTGATTGATCCTGAAAAAATAAAAAAAACATATAATACTTTTGCTGAAATTAATAAACTAACAGCAGAGCAACGTGCATATTTAAATGATTTAGAGAAACAAAATCAGAAATTATATGACTTAACAACTAAATTAACTGTAGCGGATTTACAAAAATCAATGATTCTTTTCATGCAAAATGATTTGCATACATTTGCTAACCAAGTAGATGGAGAAATTGAGCTAATGAAACGTTACAAAGAGGATTTGGATCTAATAAATAATAGTATTACAAAATTATCGACTGAAGTTGATGCCAATAACACTCAGTCTCAAAAAGATACATTAAGACGATTAAAAAGTGTAACAACTCAACTCGAAGAACAAGTTTATAAATTCTAATATTAAGAACATAAGTTTATCAAAAGGATTATATTGCAACTGAAAATAAGGAGGAGATCAAATGATGAAATTTCCATTTAAGGTTATAACTTTAGCCACTTTAGCAACGGTTATAACTGCTACGAATGGTAGTACTATTCATGCACTTGCACAAGAACAGACAGCTCAGGAACAGAAAATAGAAAATTATGCGTTAGGACCTGATGGATTAAAGAAAGCGTTGGCTGAAACAGGCTCTCATATTCTTGTAATGGATTTGTACGCAAAAACTATGATTAAGCAACCGAATGTAAATTTATCCAATATTGATTTAGGTTCCGGAGGAGGAGAATTAATCAAAAATATTCACCTAAATCAGGAACTGTCACGAATCAATGCAAATTACTGGTTAGATACAGCGAAGCCAAACATTCAAAAAACAGCACGTAATATTGTAAATTATGATGAGCAATTTCAAAACTATTACGACACATTAGTAGACACTGTAAAAAAGAAAGATAAGGTGAGCCTCAAAGAAGGAATAGGGGATTTAATCGATACAATTCATACAAATTCAAATGATGTTACGGAAGTCATTAAGATGTTAGAGGCTTTTAAAACAAAGTTGTATACAAATACTGTAGATTTTAAAAATAATGTTGGTGGTCCAGATGGACAGGGCGGATTGACGGCTATATTAGCGGGAAAACAAGCACTAGTCCCACAACTTCAGGCCGAAATTGAGAATTTACGTTCTACACAGAAATCACATTTTGATAATATATTAGCCTGGTCAATTGGTGGTGGATTAGGAGCTGCTATTTTAGTTATTGGAACGATTGCAGGAGCGGTAGTAATTGTTGTGACGGGTGGTACAGCTACACCAGCTGTTGTGGGTGGTCTTACAGCTCTAGGAGCCGCTGGTATCGGTTTAGGAACAGCTGCTGGTGTCGAGGCATCTAATCATATGAATTCTTATAATGAAATTTCGAATAAAATCGGAGAATTAAGTATGAAAGCTGATCTGGCTAATCAAGCGGTTATTTCACTTACTAATACCAAGGACACTCTAACATATTTGTATCAGACAGTGGACCAAGCAATCATGTCTCTAACAAGTATTCAGCAACAATGGAATAAAATGGGGGCTAATTATAAAGATTTATATGATAATATCGATCAAATGCAAGAACATAAACTTTCGTTAATACCTGACGATTTAAAAGCTGCTAAACAAAGTTGGAATGATATTCATAAGGACGCAGAATTCATTTCCAAAGACATTGCTTTTAAACAAGAAAAAACAAACTAAAAATCAATATATATTCATAGGAGGAATTAAAGTGAATAATAATTTTCCTTATAAACTACTTGCTGTATCGACGTTTTTAACCCTGACAACAACTACTGTAGTTTCACCAGTAGCTGCTTTTGCAAGTGAAAGTAAAATAGAACAAACGAGTACGGAAGATATATCTCTTTCTGTAAACAGCGAAAAGATGAAAAAAGCTTTGCAAGATGCTGGGGTATTTGCAAAATCCATGAATGATTACTCTTATTTGTTAATTAATAATCCAGATGTTAACTTTGAAGGAATTGATATTAAAGGATATACAAATCTACCTAGTCAAATTGCACAAGATCAAAAGAATGCAAGAGAGCATGCTACAAAATGGGATGCGCACATAAAAAAACAACTTTTAGATACCCTTACAGGAATTGTAGAGTATGATACCACATTTGACAATTATTACGATACATTAGTAGAAGCAATTAATGAAGGAGATGCAGATACATTAAAAGAAGGCATTACAGATTTACAAGGTGAGATTAAACAAAACCAAGCATATACACAGAATTTAATACAAGAACTAGCTAAGTTAAGAGATAGTATTGGAGAAGATGTCCGAGCATTTGGAGGTCATAAAGATATCTTGCAATCGATTTTAAAAAATCAAGCATCTGGAATAGATGAAGATGAAAAACGCCTAAATGATGTTTTAGAGCAAATAAGACATTTTAAACAAGTAGAATCGGATGGAATAATAACTGTATCATATCCCTCAATCCCTACATGGATTGCTGGAGGTGTAATGATAGGGGTAGCAAGAAATAATTTAGGTACGTTAGAGCCGTTATTAGCGCAATTACGGCAAACGGTAGACTATAAAATAACATTAAATCGTGTAGTTGGGGTTGCGTATAATAATATTGCTGAAATGCAAAATGCAATTGGATCAGCTATTAATGCTCTTACCTATATGTCAGCACAATGGCATGATTTAGATTCTCAATATTCAGGAGTACTTAATCATATTGATAAAGCATCCCAAAAGGCAGATCAAAATAAATTTAAATTTTTAAAACCTAACCTGAATGCAGCAAAAGATAGTTGGAAAACATTAAGAGCAGATGCATTTACATTAAAAGAAGGAATAAAAACATTAAAAATGGATCCTGTTTCTTCGAAAAAATAGGGAAGTATACTAAAAAGGTAGAGTTGTATCAAAAGCTTCACCTTTTTTTATTGTAGTTGAGTTGTATAAGCAAGTTTCATCTTGTTTCAATTGTGAAAGGACTTCTTTGAGCCGATTAGTGTATATATAGCTTATTTTGCTATGCACATATTTAATCGACTTGAAGAAGTTCTTTTTGTGTTGCATTCAAGTTAGGAATCACTTGTATATAGAACATCGGAGGCTAATAGTACACTAAATGAAAAAGCACATAATTTGTGCTCGTTTTTCTCATGAAACAATAGGGGTTTATTTAAAGGAAACGATCTATGATTGCAATTGTATGGAATATCTAAACATTCAAAAGTTAAATATATCCGAACAAATTAAATTTATGCATAATGGACAAATGGTATTAAGAACATTACAAGACATATGTAATGAGAGAAAATTTACTATCATCGCTTGTACTGTAGTAAAG
>NZ_WEII01000146.1:0-8257 GCF_009183805.1 Bacillus sp. B2-WWTP-C-10-Post-4
ATATAAAACAGCACATTTTTTAATAGAGGATAAAACGGATGTAGATGATGTCGTTCAAGAAATATACATACAACTATATGAATCGCTTCGTAAGTATGATAGCGAGAAGCCATTTCGTCCTTGGCTAATTGGACTTGCGATTAAACAAATTCACTCTTATAGAAGAAAGAGGTGGATGCGACTACGAATTATAAAAAAAGCAGAAGAGCAAAGAAAGTCAGTGCAAATTGATTTTTCTAACAATGTTGTAAGTAAAATATCAAACCAAAAACTAATTGAACTCATTCATAAATTACCGTATAAATTGAAACAAGTTATTATCTTAAGATACTTACACGATTATTCACAAGAAGAAGTAGCACAAATATTACATATTCCAATTGGTACTGTGAAATCTAGAATTCACGCAGCATTAAAGAAACTACGTCAAAAAGAGCAAGTAGAAGAAATCTTTTTAGGAGAGGTAGGGAATGTGAAATGAGTTTAGATTGTAGAGTTAGAGAATCTATACAAGAAGAATCGAAGGGAATTGTTGCCCCGCCGGAGTTAAAAGAAAAAGTAATTGTTCAGATTAAAATGAATCGCGGAGGGAACAAAAGGAAGAAGCGTCTTATTGCAGGAGTGCTTGCGGCAGCATTTTTAATCCCGACGACTGGTTTTGCGTATCAATCTATTATGGCGGATGGTATATACGGATCTTTCGAGAATTTAAAAAAACATGCCGGAACGATGACATTAGAGGCGTATATGCGTTTTAGTGCAAAATTATCAGAGGCGAAAGATGAAATGGGTACGAAGGAATATGAAGAGTTTACAAAAGAACTAAAAAAATTAACAAATGCAAAACTTACGTACGGAGATTCGAACGGTAATATTGATTATGATCAATTATCACCAGCAAAAAGAGAAGAAATGAAAAAGGTAAGTATGGGTCTTCAGCCATACTTTGATAAATTAAATGGTCATAAGTCTAGTAAAGAAGTATTAACACAAAAAGAGTTTGACCGTTATGTGGAAGCTTTAATGACATATGAAATCGTACAAGTGAAGACAAAATCAACTGGTGGGATGAAAGTAGAAGAAGTACCTGAGGCGTACAAAGAAAGATTTATTCAAGCGGAGCAGTTTATGGAATATGTAAATGAAAAGGTGCAATAATTAGAAAAGCTCATAGCCTTAGCTTTGAGCTTTTTTATTGAAACAAAAAAGAGTGTTCAATTATACTTTTTCATATTTGCATTATCTTTTTGTATAAAACAATCTAAAAGGGAATAACCAGCTATTAAACTAATTATCGTAACAAAAGTTGTATTTATTAGAATAATATTAACTAAATAAGGTAGGTATTCTGCAAGTGGTGAAAAGAGTAGTGCTGGGGAAAAGGAAATGAATAGTGTAGGCACTGTAATAGCAATAAATTTATCCGGTTGAAAGCTCCAGTTTTGTTTACTTGTTTCGCGATTAATAGATTGAAGGAATCGTAATAAAATGCCAACTATAAGAGGGAAGAGTGTAAAGTAGAATAATCTTGGATAAACGTTAAAGTTCACTTGCGTGTCTGTATCTAAATAAAATTGAATTTTTACTCCTACAAATAATAATAAGACGATAAATAATGTAAAGCAGAGGTATAGCATCACTTTTTGCATTATATTCCACCATCCTTTACTCAAAATATATTCAAAAAAAGAAGAGATATACAATAACTACTGTTGTATATCTCTTCTTTTACTGTTAGTTAATAGTGGAGTTTCCTTTTTCTTGCTTCGTGAAATAATCAATAATGCCCATTGCACTAATTTCTATATCTAGATGTAAAATATTATAAACGGAATGATCTGATGGAACGTTTAACTTTGTAAGATGAGAAGAGATTTTATCCATTAACAAAGTTTGTAAAGCTTTAGTCGCTTCATCGAAATCATTATACTTTTCAAAGACTTCCTTACCAGTATGAACGAAAATAGGTAGCCAATGTTCCAGTTGATTGTATACTTCTGTAACATGAGAGGATGCGCCGTAATGACCGAAATAAATAGTATCTACATCCATACTTTGAATATGATTTTTAGAAGCAATCATCGCATCTGGTTGAAATTGTGAAGGGGACGTTGATGGTAGATACAGTTCTACACCAACGTTTGCGAGTTCTCTATAATAAATTCCAATTGTATCACCAGTGAAAATCCCGTTTGTTAATGAATCGTGAATGCTAATATGGTGCTTCGCATGTCCTGGTGTATCGTAAAATGTAAGGGTGCGGTCTTTTGCAATTTTTAACGTATCACCATGTTGTACAATACGAACACGTTCTTCTTCTATAGGAAGAATTGGATCAAATAGTTTATCAAAATCTTCTTTGTATACAGCTTTTGCACCTAAAATGAGTTTTGTTGGGTCAATCATATGACGAGCACCGCGAGAATGCACATATAAAGTAGCATTTGGGCACTTTTCCATCATTAAACCAGCAGCCCCTGCGTGATCTAAATGAACGTGTGTAACGATAATGTTTTTAACTGCGTTTAAATCAATATGTAATTGTTGTAAGCCTTCTAAAATATACGGAAGAGAAGGGGCTGCACAAGTTTCAATTAAAGTAATATCGTCACCTAATAAAACGTACGTACCAGTTCGTTCATTATGTTGTAAATCGAAATCATCAATCAGATATAGGTGAGAAGATAATTGCTCTACTTTTTTCATATTTACCACTCCTTATATATTTCATGTTTCTATTATACGCTAAAATAGAAAAAAGGCAGAAAACGAAGCTCGTCTTCTGCCTTTTTGTAATATTATTATTTCGTTTGTTGTTTATTAATAGACATAATGAACAGTCCAACAATCCCGCCTACTAATGGAAGCATAATTTCTCCTGCTAAATTAAAGTAGGAGCTTAAGAATAAACCATTTACATCGATTACCCAGCCAGTAACATACAATAACATCATATATAGTACGAAATAAAACTCGCGATTTGAAATCGTTTCATGTTGTGCAGTTTTCATAATGGACACCATCCTTTTCTTTTATAATGGAATATAAACTGTCACATTTTGTTCACATTTCAATTGTAAAACTTTCCATCATAAAAGTCTAGTAGTATGTGTCGAATTTTGAACGGAAATAAAGCGTTATCATTATATCTTATAAGTACGTAATAAGAGATGTATATTCACGAATGTAGTATAGTATAAACATAGAATGATAGTGAAGAGAGGGGCAAAGACAATGACAGTTTATGATTTTTCAGCTAAAACAATTACCGGTGAAGAAAAATCGTTAAAAGATTACGAAGGAAAAGCACTTCTTATTGTAAATGTAGCTAGTAAATGTGGTTTCACACCGCAATATAAAGGATTACAAGAGGTGTATGATAAATATAAAGACCAAGGACTTGAAATACTCGGATTCCCTTGTAACCAATTTGGAGGACAAGAACCAGGTACAGAAGCGGATATTACTAGTTTTTGTGAATTAAACTACGGTGTAAACTTCCCAATGTTTGCAAAGGTTGATGTGAAAGGTGATAAGGCTCATCCTTTATATACATACATGACAGAACAAGCACCAGGTTTACTCGGTATGAAAGCAGTGAAATGGAATTTTACGAAGTTTTTAATTGGAAAAGACGGGAAAGTAGTAGGGCGTTTTGCGCCACAGACGAAGCCGGTAGATTTAGAGATTGAGATTGAGAAGGTACTTGGAGAATAATTAGGAGTTTCACTTTATTAAAAAACGTCTCAAAGAACAATGTAGTTCTTTGAGACGTTTTCTTTAAACTCACATTTTCAAGATTAAATTACTGTATCAAAGCCATCTGATTTAGGTAGAGAAGCTGCTTTTTTCATAAGCACTTCCCATAAGTGTACGGATTTCTTCCATTCTGCTGCAGCCTGCCCCTGTTTATACATAGCGTTCTCATAACTGGCAGTAAGTTGTTGCATATCGGCCGAGTTGTAAAGTGTATCGATATGGAGAGCGTATTCTCGGAATGTTTGACTTTCACCCCGTGGTATGCCAATTCTCGCAAATTGTTTTAAAAGTGCACCGTAAGCTTTTTGATAAACAGCATCATCTTTTCGGTATTTATAGAAATGAATAATAAGAAATGTCCTCCATATCATTCTAGTGGTGAAGAGAATGTATCCCATAATACTAATTAGTATCGTAGAGAGGAATACGTACCACCAAGAAAAACTAGTTTGAGAATTTGTGACCTTTTTAGTAGAAGCTTCTTCTGTATTTTTTATTAAACTTTTAAGTTTTGCTTCATTATTTCGTTGTTGTATTTGCGTGTTATTAGAATTATTTGCTTCGCTATTTTGTGAAATAGGAGCAGGCGTATTATTTATAAAATTATAGGGATTAGTAAATCCTTTTGTTGGTTCGAATGGAATCCATCCGTATCCTGGGAAATATACTTCGACCCAAGAGTGTGCGTTATCGTTCGTGATTGTATAAACATCCTCACCTTCTGCAGAGGCAAGTGTATTGTCAAGAGTTCCTTCTGTATAGCCTTTTACCCAGCGAGCAGGAATCCCGGCAGAACGAAGTAGTACAATCATAGACGTCGAAAAATTATTACAGTAGCCGCTTTTTGTATCGAAAAGGAATTGATCTACATAATCTTGGCTTTTGGCAGGGAATAAGACATTCGTTGATTCGTATGTAAAAGAGTTGTCTGTAAAGTAATTTTCAATAGCTAATACTTTATCATATCGGTTGTCTTTATCATTTGTAAGATTGACAGCCAAGTCTTTTACGCGCTGTGGTAATGACTTGGGAAGTTGTGTGTACTTTGTCATAAAATAAGGATTTGTTTCTTGACCTTCAATTGTTTTTACAGCTTTCAAGTTTTCTATGGAAAACTCAGGGATCTCATATGTTACTTTATACGAATGTAAAGTAGTAGAAGAGTCTCCATTCATTGTATAAATTTTTTCTGAAAACGGGTCAACACTGTATGATACATCAGAAGCAGCCTCAACTGATACTAATCCTGCTGGATAGGTAAGGTGAGGGTAACTTTTTTGCATGGTAATTGTTGCCTCAGTCGTTTTCATTTTTGTATTTTGTTCGTACCAGCTTACGACGTCGTTTTTATTTTTAAAAGAAACCTTTTTCGGATTTTCAGAAACCTCCCAGCCTTTTCCGGTATAAAAATCTTTCGTTTCGACTCTCCAATATTGTTTGTTTTGAGTTCGTGCTGTGAAAACAATTGTAGGATCCGCCTTAAAAGGACCACCTAATCGTGAGTCATCTAAACCATACCCAATTGTAGAAATTTTTTGTTCTTTACTTGCTTCAGATGTGTTGAATTTTAAAAAATCCATTGGGTTTGGCCATTGAGGGCCAAATTTTGGAGCAAAGTATGCAATGGTTGCTAATAATACGATAAATATTGTAAGTGGTCTAAGTAATTTTGAGATTTCTCTAGCATAATTTTGTAAGTGTTCACGTTCTTTTATTCGTTCTACTTGAAGAAGACTAAGCATAAAAAAGCCGATGACAACAGTACGAATAATAGCGTAGTTTGCATTGTATAAATGTAAGTTATGAAAAGTTGCGATATAAATAATAGTCAATACAAGGAATAGAAACCCACGTTTTTTATGAATAATCCAAAATGAAGTGAAAGAACTCAAAAACCAAAATGAGAGAAAAAATAAAACCGTCGGAAAAACTGGAGAAATATCTAGTAAATTCCCTTGGAAAAACAGGGAGGAATTTCGAAACATATCAGAAAAGAATGTTGTTAGCCAAGATGGATTTATAAAAGCATTTTTATAATATAGGGAATGAATGATAAATAAGACTGTGACAATTTTTATTGGAATCTGCCACCTCGTTTGAAAAAAAGAGAGAGCGAAGCAAATTCCTATAAATGTTACGAAAATATCTAATCTACCTACATTTGTAATACCTATAAGAGGTCTTAGCCATTCTAGTAAAAGAAGAAATACACATGCATGCATGAAGAATCTGTTCGTATCCCACTTGTATTTTGCTTGTAATATCATCATTTGTTCACCTCAAAAAACACGTTTGTATACCGGTTTTCATAAACCGTGTTTACAAATATTTGTCGTTTTTTTAGAGTTTCTAGTATACTGAGTTCTCGGTGTGAAAGTTGATTCGCTTTTTCTTTCACGACAAAAACCATACATTTTCTATTTCTTATAGCAGCACAATCAGCCGCCTTTTGAATATCGGGAGAAAGATTACTGGTCACGAGTATAACCGTGACGGGCTCATAAATTTTTCTTAGTTCCATGTCTACACTCTGGGAGAGCGGAAATACACTGTCTGCTTGTACTTTTGCTAAATGACAAAGGATTTGTTGTAACTGCGTATCTCCATTGTCTAAAGGGAAAATAGTTTGTTCTTTTCCGATAGACACGAATGATGCTGGTGAATTTTGTTTCAAGACAGCCCTTACGATAGAGGCAGTAAATGTGACGACTGATTCGAATAGAGGAGACTCGGTTCTGTCTATGAATATCATGATATTATGGCTGCGCTGTTGTTCAAACTCTTTTGTCATAATATTGTTTGTTCGTGCAGTTGCTTTCCAATCGATCCATGAAAAGCGATCGCCAGGTTTATAGTCTCTGACACCGACCGAGATTGTAGAGTCTTTTGCTGAATTTATATTTGCTGAAAGCGCTCCTTGTTCGAAATGATTTTCCAATTGTCGATACGCTATATCTACATACTGGGGATAGACTAAAAATGTATTTGGAACTGAAAAAGTTACTTCTTTCTCCATCATGCCGAATAAATCGCCAGTTTTGACACGAACGCTTGAAAAAGTGTGCTCGCCTCTAGGGATTGTGTCAATAACATATTGAAACGAAATATTTCGTTTCAATCCTGGGAAGAGTACTACCTTATTCATCTTTATTTGTTTACAACTTATAAATTGTGGTGGCAGTTCATCTTCTATAACTAAATAAAGTAAGGGAAAAGGAAATTTTCTTTTTATTGTAATCGTGCTTACAAATTGTTCTCCTACTACATATCCATTTTGGTTTGTTATTCGCTTTACTTCAGCGTCCCGTAAAGCGTAGAAGGGGAGTAGTAGTGAATAAAGAGCAATGGGAATTATGCTGTAAAATAAAAACCAACTGACAAACCCTCCTTGAAACATAGCGTACACAAATGTTAAGACTAGGCATAAAGGGAGTAGCAATAACTTCATAACGTGATATAGCGCTCGCAGCATTCGTTTCATCAAGGGTTCATCGCCCTTTGAGTAGGCACGGTAGTTCGTGCAACGATTTTTGCGATAACTTGTTCGCCAGTTATTCCTTCAAATTTTGCTTCCATTTTTAGAATGAGCCTATGCGCTAAAACGTAAGGAGCTAAAAGTTTAACATCGTCTGGAATAACATAATTTCTGCCATGGATAAATGCATAAGCTTGTGAAGCTTTCATTAAAGCAATTGAGCCACGTGGACTTGCACCTAGCTGTATAGAACTGTACGTACGAGTCTGATTAACAAGCTTTACAATGTAATGCTTAATTGCTTTGTCCATACTTACTACCCGTACGCTTTGTTGTAAATAAAGTAATTCTTCTATTGTAGTAATGGTCTGTAATTGAGAGAGTGGATTTGTTTTTTCCATCCGGTTTAAAATTTCAAATTCTTCTTCTGGTGTAGGATATCCCATTTTTAGTTTCAATAAGAAACGATCGAGCTGAGCTTCTGGTAGAGAATATGTTCCTTCATATTCGACCGGATTTTGTGTAGCCATGACAAAGAACGGCTTTGGTAAAGGTCTTGTAATACCATCTATTGTAATATTGCCTTCTTCCATACATTCAAGTAAAGCAGATTGTGTCTTTGGAGATGTACGATTAATTTCATCAGCAAGTACAAAATTCCCCATAATTGGTCCAGGCTTGAACTCAAATTGGAGCTCTTTCGGATTATAAATAGAAACTCCTGTTACATCTGACGGCAATAAATCAGGTGTAAATTGAATTCGCTTATAATCAGCATCAATGGATTTAGAAAGAGCACGTACTAGCATTGTTTTCCCGACACCAGGAACATCTTCTAATAGGACATGACCTTCAGCTAAGAGAGCTGTCAAAGCTAAGGTCGTTTCTTTTCGTTTTCCGACCATTATTTTTTCAATATTATTGATTATTTTTTCTACAGTGGGATGTAATGAATCAAGCTGGGGCATCGTAATCCTCCTAATGTTATTATCGTTTTCTAATCTATTTAGTGGACATATTTCT
>NZ_WEII01000147.1:0-8242 GCF_009183805.1 Bacillus sp. B2-WWTP-C-10-Post-4
TTTTTATTCCTTATGATTGTAATGAAAGTTCACTTTTTATTTGAGTAGTTGATATATCTTCAGTTCGTGGTAAATAAATCACTTCACAATATTCTTTTAAAAAGTCAAATTTCCCTTCCCAATCGTCCCCCATAACAAAAATATCAATTTCATACTTTACAATATCTTCAATCTTTTGTTCCCAAGTATTTTCCGATATCACTAAATCAACATATCTAATGCTTTCCAGTAGCATTTTTCTTTCTTCAAATTTAAAATATGATTCTTTTCCTTTTAATGCATTAAATTCATCTGTTGATAATCCAACTATTAAATAATCACCTAGATCTTTTGCTCGCCTTACTAAATTTATATGACCATAATGTAGTAAATCAAATGTTCCATATGTCAAAACTCTTCGCATTATAAAAGTTTCACTCCTATCAATTGATTTCTTATATGCATGATTTTTTATTAAGAGATTTTAATATATCTCTCCTATTTTTCCTTATATTTAGATCTTGGGCTTTTATAAATTAATATAATTCATCACTTATTTAATAATGTTTTATATTGATTAACAAAATAATTCTGATATTCACCCGATACAATTGCTTTCCACCATTCTTCATTATCTAAATACCACTGGATTGTTTGAGCAATTCCTGTTTCAAATGTGTAAGTTGGTTTCCAACCTAATTCCTCTAGTTTTGTCGGATCAATTGCGTAACGCTTATCGTGACCTAGTCGATCTTGAACAAACTCGATTAGTTCTTCCGATTTGCCAAGTGTACTAATAATAGTTTTTACTACTTCTAAATTTGTACGCTCATTATGTCCACCAACATTATAAACCTCTCCATTTGCACCCTCATGCATAACTAAATCAATTGCAGCACAATGATCAATAACGTGTAACCAGTCGCGAATATTTTTACCGTCCCCATATACAGGAACCTTTTCATCATTTAATACACGTGAAATTGTTAATGGAATTAATTTTTCTGGGAAATGGAATGGTCCATAATTGTTTGAGCAGCGTGTAATGTTAATTGGTAAACCGAATGTCTCATGATATGCTCGAACTAATAAGTCAGAAGAAGCTTTACTTGCACTATATGGGCTATTTGGTTGTAAAGGTGTATCTTCTGTGAAGAATGTAGTTGGATCAAAATCTAATTCGCCGTATACTTCATCTGTTGATACGTGAACAAATTTAGTAATGCCATACTCTTTTGCTGCATCTAATAACACTTGTGTCCCTAATACATTTGTGCTAATAAATACTTCAGGTTCAGTAATTGAACGATCGACATGGCTTTCTGCAGCAAAATGAACAACATATTCGAATTTTTCTTGTTCAAATAATTGGTTTACCGCTTGACGGTCTACGATATCAACCTTAGCAAATGAATAGTTATCTTTATTCTCAATATCTTTATGTTTTGTTAAATCTCCCGCATATGTTAGTACGTCTAAATTAACAATATGGTATTGAGGATATTTATTTACCATATACTGAACAAAGTTCCCCCCAATAAAACCTGCGCCACCTGTTACTAATACTTTCTTTTTTTCCATCTTATTTCACCTCTTGCTGTAATTGTGTAATATAATGTTTTGTTGCCTCTTGCCAAACCGGCAATGGTTTAAATCCATTATCAATTAATTTCTGCTTCGACATACGTGAATTTTTAGGACGTACTGCGCGAGTAGGATACTCTTCTGTTGTAATACTATTTACTTTTACATCTTGTCCTGCAATCTCAAAAATTTCTTGTGCAAATTCAGCCCAACTGCAGAAACCTTCATTTGTAGCATGATATGTACCATATTTCTCTGTTACGACCATATCAACTAACAAATGAGCTAAGTCATATGTGTAAGTTGGTGATCCTATTTGATCTCCCACAACGTTCAGTTCATTACGTGTTTCGCCTAAACGAAGCATTGTTTTAATAAAGTTATTTCCATTAATACCGAACACCCATGAAATACGCACAATAAAGTTGCTATCTATTAGGCTTCTAACTACTTTTTCTCCCTCATACTTTGTTAAACCATAGTATCCAACCGGATTAGGTTCGTCAGTTTCTAAAAATGCATGCGTTCCTTCTCCATCAAATACATAATCCGTACTAATATAAACAAATTTAGCATTTAATTTTTTTGCTGCTGTAGCAAGGTATTTTGTACCTTCTACATTCACGTTCCAACAAAGTTCTTTATCATCTTCAGATTTATCAACAGCCGTATATGCTGCACAATGAATAATTGCATCTGGTTTTACTTTATCTACAAATTCATAAACCGCAGCTTCGTTTGTAATATCTAAATCTTCTATTCCAATACCTTGCATTTCTAGTCCTTGCTTCTCTCCACGTTTTACTACGTCATATCCAAGCTGACCATTATAACCGGTTACTAAAATTTTCATTTTTTTTACTCCCCGTATACAAAGTTAGTTTCTGCTTCTTTTAATGAAGGTGCTTTTTCATCTTTTTCAGATAGCACTGGTTGAATTTCCATTGGCCACTCAACACCAATTTCAGCGTCGTTCCAAACAATGCCTCGATCGCATTCCGGAGCATATAATTCATCAACTTTATACTGAACCTCAACATCGTCTGTTAATGTCATAAATCCATGTGCAAATCCTTTTGGAACTAATAACTGTTTTTTATTTTCTGCACTTAGCTCAATACCGAACCATTGACCGTATGTAGGACTTCCCTTACGAATGTCGACCGCTACATCAAAGATTGATCCACGTGTACAACGTACAAGCTTAGTTTGTGCTTTAGGATTTAACTGATAGTGTAAACCACGAAGTGTTCCTTTTGTTGCAGAAAAGGATTGATTGTCTTGTACAAATTGCAGATCAATTCCAGCTTCTTTCATTGCCTTATCGCTATACGTTTCCATAAACCAACCACGATGATCTCCAAATACTTTTGGCTCAATTACTTTTACACCTAATAAGTTTGTATCTAAAACTTTCATTATGTTCACTCCAACTTAATATTTAATACTGCCGTTTGCTACTTTTAATAAATATTGACCATAGCCATTTTTAGAGCACTGATCACCTGATTCAATTAAAGTTTCTTTATTAATCCAACCATTAATAAATCCAATCTCTTCAAGTGCTGCAATTTTAATTCCTTGATGATCTTCAACTGTTTTTACAAAGTTTGTTGCATCCACTAGACTTTGGTGCGTACCCGTATCTAACCATGTATAACCACGACCTAATAATTCAACTTCTAACTCACCACTATTTAAATATGCTTCATTTATAGATGTAATTTCTAATTCTCCACGTGCCGATGGTTTAACATTTTTTGCAATTTCAACTACACGATTATCATAGAAATATAGACCAGTAATTGCATAATTAGATTTTGGTTCTTTCGGTTTTTCTTCTACACTCAATACTTTTCCGTTCTCATCAAATTCAACTACACCAAAACGCTCTGGATCATGTACGTGATAACCAAACACTGTAGCTCCACTTTCTTTCTGAGCTGCACGCTGTAACATTTTACGCATTCCGCTACCATAATAAATGTTGTCCCCTAGTACCATCGCTACAGAATCATCACCAATAAATTCTTCACCAATAATAAATGCTTGCGCTAATCCATCTGGACTTGGTTGTACTTTATATTGAAGAGAAATACCAAATTGAGATCCATCTCCTAACAAAGATTCAAAACGTGGTGTATCCTCTGGTGTTGAAATAATTAAAATTTCACGAATTCCCGCTAACATCAGTGTAGATAGTGGGTAATAGATCATTGGTTTATCGTATATAGGTAACAATTGTTTACTTGTTACCATTGTTAATGGATATAGACGTGTACCACTACCACCTGCTAAAATTATTCCTTTCATTCCTTTTCCCCTCTCTGACCTTTATTTTTCAAATTATTAATTACATCCACAACTCGCACACTATTTTTATTATCTACATAACTAAAATGCTTCGCTCTCACTAAACTTCTTTCTAGTTTATAGTCATCGTGACCATTTATTAATTCCATTAATGCATCTTCAACTTCTGTCCAATTAGCACATTTACTACCAGGTGTTACATTCTCATAATCTTCATATAGTTCACGACTACTATTTTTATATTCTTGTAAATCAAATGGCGTAAATACTATTGGTCTATCTAATAATAAATAATCAAAATATACACTAGAATAATCTGTTAATAAAATATCAAAGTGTGGTAAAAGAATATTAACGTCACTAACTTCTTCCCCTAAAAATACCAGTCGAGAATTAAAATTATTAACCTTAAAATTATTTCTAACCATATCTACAAAATGTAATTTTACTAAAAGAATGCAATTTTCTTTCTCTAAAAATTGCTCCAATTTTTCTCTATCCTTAGTTGTTAATAAATTGAATTGACCATTCCTAAAAGTAGGTACATAACCAATTATCTTATTGCATTTATACCTCACTTTTAACTCACTTATTATTTTAATCTCAGGGATGTTTTTTTCAAAAAGAATGTCATTTCTCGGATATCCAGTAACATATATATTATCTTCTGCTATATTAAAAGCCGAATGAAAATACTTTGATACCAAAGGACTTGTAGAAATCATAGCGTCCCATTTTTCATCAGTATAAGGGAAAATTATACTTTTTATATAACCAATCAACTTTTTTTTCTTACCCTGTGGATAAGAAAATTTATCATCATAACCAATCTTTTTTAAAGGAATACCATGCCAAAGCTGAACCTTCTTGGCTCTATATAACCCTAATGAATTTACATCCACTAAACCTGATGAAAAAATTGCTACAGATGCCCTACAAGAATACCAATATCCTAGAATGGAATTTATTAAATATACTCTTTGGCCTCTAGATCTTAATTTTATTAGGATTTCTTGATTATGAGTTAGCCATATTGGTATAATATTATCTTCATTTGTAACTATGTGCTCAAACAAATATTTACTATTATCAGAATACCTTTCACCATACCATGCACCCATAACCCATATCTTAGAAGATTTAGGAACTAAAAAAGATAACAAAAAAAGTGGGTATTTCAGTATAATAGATAAAAAATTTAATATTTTTCTTCTTTTCATATTATCTCCTTTTCACTTTTCGCATTTTAATCAATAAAAATACCATTAAAGGAATGGCGACTATTATCCATATAACAATTCGTATAAAAATATCATAGTGAATTAAATATGCAATAGATAAAACTAATAAGATGCCATATAAAATTAATAGAAGTATATTTTTTTTATCCAAAAATACACTTCTAATTAATCGATGTACAGCCACAAAATATAGCATATTTAGAAAAACGACTGTAATCATTCCTGATAACAAAGCACCATTCAATCCAAATTTAGGGATTAAAATCACATTACAAACTACGTTAATCAATAATGATAAGGTTACTCCTAACGCCCTTAGCCCCTGCTTATTCGAAATTGTTAAAACTGCACCATGGGTAGAAGCAAAATAACGTAAAAATAATGTAATAGCAAATCCATATAATAATGGAATTGTACTTATAAACTGCTCACCATACATAATATTTATAATTAAATCTGCAAAATTAATGATTCCTATTGATAGGATTCCACCAACTAAAAGCATATAAGTATTCATTTGAGTACCTAATATAATTAGTTTTTCATTAGATTCTACTTTAGATAAACGCGTAATATATACATTAGTTAGGGCATCACTAAATATTAACCCTGCTGTTAAGATCTTTATACCAGCTTGATATAAACCAAGTCCCGTATTACCGATATAGTACTGTACAACTATAGTATCTACTTGAAAATATAATGTTCCTATTGCTAAGTGAATTGCATACGGAAAGTTTTGCTTTAAATTTAATATTATTTTTTTTATTTTTATATGCTTTATTGCTATTTTTCCTACATATATCATGTAGATTCTATACGCATATACAAAGTTGAATAAACGTGAACATATGAAAGCAACTGCTACCATAGTTTTATCCGCATTCATATATAGGGATATCATAACTACCAATATATGTACTATATTTCCATAAAGGTTGATTTTTGCCTCCACATTAAAATAAGAGAGGCTTCTCAAAGGTAAACATAAAAATGTTCCAAAACTCCAAAATATGTGAGATACTATCAATAAAAAGAATATTCTGAAGTTTCCTTCACGCCATTCAAAAGTATATAAACTTAGGTAGCTTAAAATTAGTAAGAATATGGTTAAAATTAGTTTGGAATAAAATGCTTCATTAACATATTCTTTAATTTTATTTGGTTTTTTACTTATATCTTTAACTAATTTTAAACCAAAGCCATAGTCTACAATGACTACTAGTATTGCACCAATAGTAAAACAAAACATAAATTGGCCAAATCCCTCTACTCCCCATGTCCTAGCTAAAACAATGAAAAGCAAAGTATTGGCCATTATCCTAACAAACATCGTTACCATCATATATAATGAATCTTTAATCATGCTAACATTCCTTATAATCTTTATTTAAAACTGTATCATAAGCAGATAAAGTTACGCCCGAAATATAATCCCAGTTATAAAAATTATCTATGTCTTTTTTTAATTCACTCACTTTTTCCTCATTAATATTCTGTAATGCATTTAATGCATGCTCTATCGATATCTCATCATTAGGCGAGCAATAAATAACATTATTTTTAAAATAACTTTTAGTAAATCCTGAATTAGTCATTACAACAGGTATTTCAAAAATACCTGCCTCTAATCCTATTAATCCAGTTGTCTCAAACCAACTTGCATGCACTAAGCCCCTTGCTTTAGACAAATGTTCAAACAATACTTCTTGTTTTACCTCACCTATATATTGAACCTGCGGATCCCGATTAACATTTGTAATGAAATCTTCAACATAATTATGATGATTATTATTAGTTGCACCAAAAAATAATAATTGATACCCATCCTTATATAGGACGGATTTTTGAAAAGCTTTTAGTATTAAACTTTGATTTTTTAGTGGTTCTATTCTCCCGATACATACTATTTTCTTATCTTTTTTTTCCCTCACATTTTGAACTATATTAAAAATATGATTATCTACACCATTAGGAATAATTTGTATGAAAGGGTGCGATTTTAAATTGTTTTCCTTTAATATATAATCCTTTTCCATTTGAGAATTTGGCAAGATACCATCTACTGAATTAAAGATTTTTTTTCTTTTTATCCTATACCCCTGTGCTAATAAAGATAAATTAATTCTTTTATTTAATACTAAATCTTTAATAAAATTATTAATTGTCATATAAAATTGATATGACGAAAATGAAAATAAAAATTTCTTTTTCTTATCAATACCAGCTTCCAACATATTTTTTAAATAAAAATCAGGATGATATATAGGAGTTAAAACCACTTTCTTCCCCAAATTCTTTGCTATTTTAATATTACATAATGTTTCAGCCACGTTGTATGAGTTAAATATATGAACAATGTCATATTTCTTACTCTTCAAATCCATGGGCCCGGAATAAAATTCTACTTCAACATTTTTCCCTCTTAATTCCCTTGCAGTATTTTCAATTTGTACCGTATCTCCTCCCCTTTTGGTAAATAAATCACTCCTACTCATGTATAATACTTTCATTTGATACGCTCTCCTCAACAAAATAATTAAGCCTTACATTTTTTCAATAAAAAAATCACATTTCTAAATAATTTTAATGTGACTTTTTTAAAAAATAAAAATCGCTCTTCTGCATATTTATTAAGATAATAATCTTCACTTTCAAGCATATATTTATACTTTATTAGGCCTAATCTACTAGTTGTTCCACCATCTTCATGAATAACACTAACGTTAGGCAATAGATATATCTTTTTATCTATTGCTCTTATTTTGTGCGCTAAAATCAGTTCCTCTTCATATAAAAATGTATTTGGATCAAACATTTTAACCCGTTCGAAAATTTCTCTTTTCATCATAAAAGCTGCTCCTGAAAATAATTCTATTTCAGTTGGACTATCCATCATTTGAACATCATAAAAATATTCTTGATAAGTTTTTGTTTTTGATAATAAGCGTTGTAATGGACTGTACACAACAAATCTATGTATTATTTTTGTTTCTTTTCTAGCACACCATTTTTGAATACTTTGATCTTCATTTAGTATTTTGGGAGTAACTAGTCCTATATCATCGTTAAGAGATAAAAAATCTGCCATTTCCTCAAAAATTGAAGCTTTTAAAATTATATCG
>NZ_WEII01000148.1:0-8131 GCF_009183805.1 Bacillus sp. B2-WWTP-C-10-Post-4
GGTTAGTAGCATATTTCTTGAAATTACTCTTTTTTTTGTAGAAATTTCGTCGCTTAGTTATTAAATCCCATCAAATGCATTTAGCGTGTGAGTTTTCTTATTGGTTACAGTGGATTAAAGATCAGAAAAAATAGTAAGTAAACGATATCGTTTAAATAAACAAAAGTAAAATGTTCAAACAAATCATATGTATGTTTTAATAAAACCTAGTTGACTTATCGGAAATATTTGTATAATATGTACTTAATTCCATAACGTATTGCTGATTGGAGAAACCAAAGGCATTTTATCAACAGATAAAATGCCTTTGGTTTTTTTATTGCACAAATACTGAATCTGTTCATTTATATGAATCATTTTAAGGAGGGGAAGAAATGACTGTTTCAATTGATGGGGTATCAAAATATTTTTTAAAACAAACTGGTACGGTTCAAGTGCTAGAGAATATTAATTTTCAATTAGAGAAAGGGGATTTTGTTACAGTAATTGGTCCGAGTGGGTGCGGAAAAAGTACATTACTAAAAATTGTTGCAGGTCTAGATAATGATTTTGAAGGTGAAGTTGTTATTGACGGGGAGCCTATCTTAAAAACGAGCAAGAAACAAGGTTTTATTTTTCAAGAACATAGGCTTTTTCCATGGTTAACAGTTGAAGAAAATATAGCGGCAGATTTATCGTTAAAAGATAAGTATGTGAAAGATAAGGTAAGAGAATGGGTTGAAATCGTTCGGTTAGATGGCTTTGAAAAATCGTATCCGAAAGAAATTTCAGGCGGGATGTCACAACGTGTTGCGATAGCGAGAGCGTTATTAAGAGATCCAAATGTATTATTACTTGATGAACCTTTTGGAGCGCTGGATGCTTTTACTCGAAGTCATTTACAAGAAGTATTGCTAAATATTTGGGAGCAGAAGAAAACAACAATGATATTCGTTACACATGATATAGACGAAGCGATATATCTTTCAAACCGAATCATCATTATGAGTGCAAAACCAGGGGAAATACATAAAGTGATTGAAAATAATTTGCCTTATCCGCGAAATAAAACTTCTCAATCGTTCCAACAACTTCGAACGAAAGTATTACAGCAGTTTGAATATGGAGGGTTGATTCAAACAAGTATATAGGAAAAGAGTGATTTTATATGTATAAAAAATTAAAAATTCTTTCTTTTGCTTTAGCTATATCAGTATGTTTGTTAGGATGTGAAAAAAGTACAGCAAGTAGTAAGAAAGAAGATGTAACAATACAAATTGGTATACAACAAGGATTAAGCCCGCTATTACTAGCAAAGAAAAAGGGGTGGTTTGAAGAGGAGTTTAAAAAAGAAGGAGTTAAAGTGAAATGGACAGAGTTCCAAAGTGGACCTCCTTATTTTGAAGCAATCGCATCAAACCGATTAGACTTTGGTGAAGTAGGGAATTCTCCAGTCATTTCAGCGCAAGCAGCAGGTATTGGATTTACCGAAATCGCCAATACAAGTTATGCGAGAAAAGGAACTGGAATTCTCGTTCAAAAAGATAGCAAAATTGCGAGTGTAAAAGAGTTGAAAGGTAAAAAAATTGCAGTAGCAAAAGGAAGTAGTGCCTTTAATTTATTATATCGAGCACTTGATAAAGAAGGTATTGATGCAAAAGATGTAAATGTCATTCAATTACAACCAGATGAAGCGCAGCCTGCATTCGAATCAGGATCAGTAGATGCATGGGCGATTTGGGACCCTTTCATATCATTACATACGTTAAATAAAGGTGCGAAGGTGATTGCAGACGGTGAAACATTAAATGTCTCTTCACCAGAATTTTTAATTACGAGGACAAAATTTGCGAAAGAACATCCAGAATTAGTTGAGAAATTCCTCAAAGTTTATGAGAAAGCACGTGTATGGCAAGATGCTAACTTAGATGAAGCAATAAAAGTATACACTTCTGTAAAAAAGATAGATGCAGAGATTGTAAAAGAAGTGTTTAATCACGACAAACCAATTTTAGTTCCGGTAACTAAGGAAATAATAGCAGAACAACAAAAGACTGCGGATTTTCAATATAAGCTCGGTTCTATAAAGAAAGAAATTAAGACGGAAAAAGTTGTAGATAATTCTTTCGTAGAAAAAGCATTGAAAACGAAGTGAAAAGAGGTTTTGTAAAGTGGAAAATACGAAAGCTGTTATGAAACCAGCGAGTATAACGATTAAGAAAAATGGCATAAAGAAGGTACGAAAGTTAAATGTAAAAGTTTTAGTAAGGGCGATTACTATACCGGTTATTATATTAATAATTTGGCAGTTGGCTGGCGTATTCGGTCTTGTTTCTAAAACAGTTTTACCAACACCATTAGATATTTTTCTAGCTTTCCAAGAGCTTATTAAAACAGGAGAGTTATTCGGCCATTTAAGTATTAGTGTATTCAGGGCTGCGGCTGGTTTCTTTATTGGTGGGGGCTTAGGAATCATTTTAGGAACGATTGTTGGATTTTCAACGAGAAGTGAGCAATATTTAGACCCATCTGTGCAAATGTTAAGAACTGTACCTCATTTAGCTGTTGCGCCGCTTTTCGTATTATGGTTCGGTTTTGGTGAAACATCAAAAGTGTTATTAATTGCAGATGGTGCATTTTTTCCTTTATACGTAAACGCATTTTTAGGTATTAGAGGTGTGGATTCAAAGTTATTTGATGTTGCGAGAGTGTTAGAGTTTAGTAAAAGAAAATTAATCACGAAACTAATTTTACCAGCTGCATTGCCTAACCTTTTACTAGGAGCAAGGTTATCGTTAGGTGTTGCATGGGTGAGTTTAGTAGTAGCAGAACTTATGGGGTCTACAGAAGGTATTGGCTATATGATTATGGATGCAAGGCAATTTTCAAATACAGATATCGTATTTGTCGGCATAATTATATTTGCATTTGTTGGGAAGTTTTCTGACTCTCTAGTACGTTTACTAGAAGTGAAGTTTTTAAGATGGCGAGATAACTTTAAAGGTGAGACAGGGAATTAACATATAAATTATTAGGGGTAATTTATATAGAATGTGTTAGTATACGATTCAAAATAAATAAGGGGTGTGTACAGGTATGGAATTATTATGGTTTATTCCGGCTTATGGAGATGGTCGATATTTAGGAACGACAAAACGAGGAAGAGCAGCTGAATATGGTTATTATAAGCAAGTTGCTGCGGCAGCTGATTATTTAGGATATACGGGTGTTTTACTTCCAACTGGTCAAGGATGTGAAGACCCTTGGGTGTTAGCTTCAGCTCTTGCTGCTGAAACAGAAAAACTAAAATTTTTAGTAGCAGTGAGACCAGGACTAATGTCCCCTACAGTTGCAGCGAGGATGGCATCTACATTTGATAGAATTTCACATGGGAGGCTGCTTATTAATGTAGTAGCTGGAGGAGATCCAGTTGAACTACAAGGAGATGGATTATATCTTGATCATGATGAAAGATATGAAGCAGCGGATGAATTTTTAAAAGTTTGGAAATCGACATTGCAAGGTGAAATGATCTCTTTAGAAGGAAAACATATTAAAGTTACAGATAGTAAAGTTGTCTTCCCACCAGTTCAAACACCATATCCTCCTATATATTTTGGAGGATCGTCAGCTGCTGGAAAAGAAGTAGCAGCTGAACATAGTGATGTATATTTAACGTGGGGAGAGCCGCCAGAGCAAGTGAAAGAGAAAATAGAAGAAGTAAGAAAACTTGCAGAAGAGAAGGGGCGTACAGTGCGATTTGGCATTAGATTACACGTAATTGTAAGAGAAACAGAAGAAGAAGCATGGGAAGAGGCAGAACGTTTAATTCAATATGTGGATAATGAAACAATTGAGCTTGCTCAAAAGACATTTGCAAGATATGATTCAGTTGGTCAAAAACGGATGACCCATTTAAATAAAGGTACGAGAGAGTCGTTAGAGATAAGCCCTAATTTATGGGCTGGAATCGGACTTGTAAGAGGTGGGGCAGGTACTGCACTTGTAGGCGATCCGCATACAGTAGCAGAAAGGATAAAAGAATATGAATCGTTAGGAATTGATACGTTTGTTTTATCAGGATATCCGCATTTAGAAGAAGCGTATGAAGTGGCAGAATTGTTATTCCCATTATTGAAAGACGAGAAGAAAGAAGAAAATAAAATTGTTGGTGAAATGATTGCTGATGCATATGCATTAAAAAAATAGTGAGAAATAAAGTTTCACTTATTTATTGCTTCATTTTGTTTACTGCCTGTTAACACGAGATAAAAAACCCGCAAGTTATTCGCTTGCGGGTTTTCATCGTAAATTATTAGAAAATATGGTAAAATTAAAGGGTAACTTAAGGTGCGGTTGGTTGTTCAATTATCACTTCTCCGAGTAGGAGGGGGGTGATAATACGTGAGTGAAATAGCGTTGCTACTGCAGGGTGGACTGTTTCTCGTTGCATTGTTAACGTTCGTCGTCGTTTTAATAGACAAGCTCAAAAAATAACAACCCACCTATGCCTATAGAATGTGGGTTGTTTTGTTTGTAAGAAACAAATAGGATAAATGAACAATCCAATCTGCTAAGTTACGTGGACTAGTGTGTAGCCGCACACTAGTCTTTTTTATTTATATACAATTTATAATTGGTTTATGTGATTGTATTGTTCTTTTCATACTCATTATAACACAGTGTCTTTTCATCAAGAAAGGAGACCGTATGTTCTGGTCTCTGTTATATAGTAGGTGCTTTTTCTTTAAACAGCCCATCCATATACTGTTTTAAACTTTGGACATAAAATTTTTGTGTATTCACATTATTTACACCGACAATGGGTGATGGAAGGTCAAATCTTTTTTCTGATAAATGAACGACAACATCAAAAATGTCAAACAAACGAATGAAGCAAAACAGACCGTCTTTATCGCTAAGTAAAATAAAGTAATGATTTTCACTACTTGTATTTAGCGTATTCCATAAAGAACTTTTGCTTAAATCACGTACAATGCTTTTTTCTTTTAGTTCCACGAAATCTGCATTTGAGAGAATGGTAGAGATATCAATCGCATCTTGATCTTCAAAGTAGCCATCAACTGTTTGTACAGCGAATGTATAAGCCATTTTTAATATACTCATTTTATATTTACGGTTATCCAATAGCAATTCACGTTGAATAGAACTGGCTACTTTCGTTACACGTTCCTCTTTCCAAATTTCATTATGTAAGGAAATATCGTGCTTTTTACATAGTTTCATAATTAATGCATTAGAATAAAGAATTTCGTCGCTTACTTCGACAACATCAGTCTCAGCAGCCGCAAGTTCCTCACCGTGCTCATTCGTATAGAGTGGGGAATCAATTTGTCTTTTCATTTGTTCAATCTTAAATTGACTCAATTTATGCCTAATTAAAGGACGATCAATATTTGTTGTCATTTGTTCATGACAAGTATCACAAATTGAGTTTGTGAAATAATATCCACATAATATTTCTGGAATGACATATTGTTCACTAAGTTCTTTCGTATCTTTTCTGCAAATGATGCATTGTGTCATTTTTATCACCTTTACCTGCAAATTTGTATGTAATCTCATTGTAGTGTATTTATTGGTATTTTGGAATATTGTAAAGGAAAATATTATGTGAAATTCATACTTATTTTGGTACAATGAAGAGAAGTGCTAGTTTAAAGGAGGCCATTTTTTTGAAATCAAAAGTGCACTTTTGGACATTAGAAGTGCTAATGGTTGTAGGAATCATATTTATTTGCACAAAAATATCATTTTTATTTCAACCGATTGGTATCTTCATATCAACATTATTTTTCCCAATCTTAATCGCGCTTTTTTTATACTTCATATTTAATCCTGTATTAATCTTTTTGGAGAATAAAAAAGTACCTAGAAATTTAGCGATATTGCTGTTATATCTTTTTATCATAACATTAACTGCGGTTGGCGTTGGAGTAGTTGTTCCTACGATTTCACAACAGCTAATGGACTTGGTTAAAAATATGCCAGGCTACATAAAAGAGGGAAAAGTATACATACAAGAATTATCACATCATAGGTTGTTTGAATGGTTATCTACACAAAACTACGTTTCCATTGAAACAATTGAAAAAAATGCGATTGAATACTTAAAAGATATACCAAATACAATTACGTCGAGTGCAACGGCTTTATTTGGTATTATCACGAACGTTGCATTAGTTGTATTTACTGTACCGTTCATTTTATTTTACATGTTTAAAGATGGACATGCCTTTCCAGGGAAAGCGGTAAGTTTATTACCAGAGTCTTACCGTGAAGAGGGGCTTCGTATCATTAAGGAAACGAACGAAACATTATCTGCATATATTCAAGGGCAAGCGCTCGTTTGTATATTTGTAGGTGCGTTTACTTTTATCGGTTATTTAATTATCGATTTACCGTACGCTTTCGTTTTAGGGATTATCGCAGCATTTACAAACATCATTCCTAACTTAGGTCCATTTATCGGAGCAGCACCAGCTGTTATTGTAGGACTGTTCGTATCTCCGATGCAAGCCTTATACGTAATTATTATCGTAACAATTGTACAACAGTTTGAAAGTAATATTATTTCACCACGTATTATGAGCTCGAAATTAAACATCCACCCATTAACAATTATTATCCTAATTTTAGGGGTAGGTAACTTTGCTGGAATCATCGGAATGATTTTAGCAGTACCAGTTTATGCAGTAACAAAAACAGTTGTTTCGAACTTAGTGAGATTGTTTAAGACGAAGAGAAGTAATCGGAAATAGTAAAACCTGAGAAAGATACACCTCTTTTTAAGTGGTGTATCTTTTGTTTATAAAAAATAATTAAAAGCGGGTTGATTTGATTTTATTATATATTTTTTATACATCAAATTCAGTGATGAACTTGTGTGATATAAGCTCTATAAAACTATGTGGAATCCCTCTGAACTATCCAAATCATTTCCTTACAGCGTGCTATCATCATAATCGACTCCTTTCAATTCTATATAGTTAAACGATTAAAGGTGAGTGTAGTACTTGCTTCTACGATCTCGAATTTCATCAATAACTTGTTTATATTGTCTTTCTTGTTTTAATTCATTTTGAGATATTGTTTCTTTTTGAATCGTAATCGTTAAAAAGAATAGGTAAAACTTCATATGTGAATTCCTCCTTTCGAATTGGAATTACAGATGACTACAGTAATGACTTTGTCTTTCTTTTACAGAATCCATAGCCTGATTAATTTGTCGCTCATGAAGCATTTCAGACTCGGAAAATTTATTTTTTTGAATGGTAATGGTTAAAAAGAATACTTTAAATTTCATGAATATATTACCCCTTTATAAGTGTTTTAGAAAAGACGAGTGTAATAAGAAGATTGGCGTTCTTTTACTTCGTCCATAATATTTTGGATGTGTTGCTCACGTAAAATCTCTTTCTGTGAAAGTTTACGTTTTTGAATGGTGATTGTTAAAAAGAATGCTTTAAATTTCATGAATATATTACCTCTTTAAAATATATTTTTAATACATTTGAGTGTAGTATGAACTTTTAATGTCAGTTATTTTATCAGTCAGTTGTTTTAACTGTTGTTTACGATTAATTTCAGTTTCAGATAAAGTATTTTTTTGAAGTACAGTCGTAAAAAAGAAAATATGAAAAGTCATAAATGAATTCCTCCTTTCGAAAAGGAATTACATGTGATCACAGTAAAGTGCTTGGCGCTCCTTAACATCATTCATAGCTTTTTCAATTTGCTCATTATGAAGAATTTCATCTTTGGAAATTGTATTTCTTTGAATCGTAATACTTAAAAACAATACGCTAATAGTCATTGAATGTTGCTCCTTTCTTAGAAAAATAATGTAAGAGACTAAAAAATCGCGCAAAAAAACCACAGGAAGATACAGTTCTCCTATGGCTGGGCGTGAAAAAGCCACAGGAAAGTATACGGCCTCCTGTGGCGAATTTATGAATTAAATGAAATAAAGTACGATTTTCAATTCTCCATTAGGGTGGTCGAATTCATATTTAATTGTCCAGAAAACACAGGTGCAGTTAACGCTAAAGTTAATGCATGTAATTGTAATTTCATCATTTCCTTCGACCTCCTTTTAGAATTTTTTTCTTACGTTAGTAAGTATATACAA
>NZ_WEII01000149.1:0-8101 GCF_009183805.1 Bacillus sp. B2-WWTP-C-10-Post-4
CTATTTACCCACTTTTGATTATTGCTACTTGTTATACTTGCAGCAATAAACGGTGAAACAAATACAGCAGTTGAATAACTACCAATATTAGATCCATTTAATTGATAACCATCCACAATTTTAGAAGGATTTCCATTCGTTTTATTTTGAATCCACGAAGAAACTTTATCAGAAATGACTTTACTTCTTTTCTCGCCGTACATCGCATAGTCCATTACAATTCTCAATGGTACCCGACTAGCATTGTAATAATATGCATTTGTATATTCTGACTCCTCTAAGAAGTCTTTAGGTGCGGGTTGTGGTGGGTTTTTTACAACGAAATCTGAAATAAGTCCTGTATTTGGAGAGTACTTATTACTAAATTGCGTATAAACATCGTACAAATTATTAATAACAGTAAGCCAAGTTTTATCATCTGTAAATTCATAAAATGCTCTAAGGTGTGACATCATCCAATCAGATGGTCTCGTATCAAGTGAACTTTTAGAATCCCAATCTCCTAAATTTAGTCGGTTATTATTTGTAACATTACTAGCTTTAATACCTTTTGTAATCATGTCTTTTGCTTCTTTCAAATAATTCACTGTTCCATTAGATCCCCACTGCTTATGAGCAAGAAGAAGAGAATACGCAATATCTAAATCTCCATCAGTAGCAGAATCAAAATGACCTTGTGCTTTTTTACTATCTGCGACAACCCATCCCATTAAATTAGGATTTTGAGAACTTTTAAAAGTTCTTGCTGTTTTAAATAAACCGTCATAGATTTTTTGAGCATTCGAATCATAACCAGCCATTAATACTGTAATTATCATCCCATACCCTTGACCTTCTGAAGTTCCAAGTGGCTTAAACCCATCAGCATCACCTGTAATCTCTCCTTTTACATAATAACCACCAGGTAAAGAAGATAAATCATTTTTCAAATATTTCTTTTTCCAATTATCGTAGTAACTTCTTACAGAAGCATTTAAACTTTCCTGTGTAACATGATTCGGTTTTATAACACCTGCATAATTAACTTGCTGCGGAAATGGTTTCATTTCCTTTGCAGCAGCTACTTGTTGATTAACTACGGGAATAGAATTTTGTACTGAATTGTCCGTTACACTTGCTGCGAAACTAGAATTAGAAAAACTAGCTAGTCCGATTCCTACAATAGAAATACATGTGAAAATTTTTCTTTTTCCATTCATTATGTTGTCAGCTCCTTTTAAAATGCTTACTACATAAAATGTAACATACAATATTTAACTGAAATACAAAATATTATATTTATCAACATAAGAAAGAAACTATATAAAAAAGTATCTTAAAGTCATTATTGAATTACATTATACGGATTGATTATTTGCTAAATTCCCATGTTTTTCTTTTCTTAATACTGGTATATGAGCAATCACAATTCCAAGTATAGTAATCACTCCGCCAATTATCGAAACCAAAGTTGGCACTTCTCCTAACCATATCCAAGCAATGAAACACGCAGTTATTGGCGTTAAATATAGAGAACTTGTTGCTTCAGAAGCACCAGCACGAGATATAATATAGGCCAATGCAATATACGGGAGTACTGTTGGAAAGACACCTAAATATATAACGCTCAAGTTAACTTCAAGAGGAGCTGCTAGTATTTCTTGATAAACTCCGGGTAAGAAAATAAGCATACATATAGTACTAGACAAAATTGTATATATGGTAAATGGTAAGAAGCCGTATTTTTTTAAGTAAGATGTTTGGAAAACGAAAAATAGGCTTTCTGAAATCGCCGCTAATAATATAAATAACCCCCCGCTATTTAATTGAATAGCGTCGCCTTGGCTAAATGAAATTAAGGCAATTCCTGCAAAACTCATTACACCACCGATCCAGCCATTTAATTTCATTTTTTCATTCAAAAAAACAGAAGCAAGAATTGCCGTCACTATTGGAGTGACTGAAATTATTAAACTTGCAGATCCAGCATTTACTGTTTTTTCGCCGTAGTTTAATGCGATGTGATAAATAGTAAACCCTAAAGCACCAAATATAAAAAATGCCGGGATATCCTTTAAATCCGGTAGTCGTAGTTTGTATATAAATGAAAATAACAAAAGTATAAATGAAGCGATTAATAAGCGTAGTAAAGTAAGGTGTTCAGGCGTATAAGATTCAAGCCCCATACGAATTGCCGGAAAAGCAGTTCCCCATATAAGAATTGTAAAAGCGTGAGCACATATAATGCGTAAATCCCATTTTTTATTATGCATGTTTTCTCTCCCTCCCTAATAAACCAACCATTTTTAAATTACCAATTATTTCTTTTCATCATATTTAATAGTTGATACAATGTCTTCAACCAGTTATTTATCGGAAAAACCAACCACTTTGAATCTTTTAAATAAACGAGGGAGTTTTTTATATGACAAACGATAAAAAAGTGCCCAAATATCGGCAGATAATAGACTATATGAAAGAAAAAATTGAAAACGGAGAATGGCCAATTGGAAGTAAAATCCCTAGTCAGCGGCAGTTAGCAAAATTATTTCATGTAAATCGAAGTACTGTAATAACTGCGCTAGATGAACTTATGGCAGATGGTTTAATTCAAGGACAAATCGGAGCAGGAACAATTGTAACAAATAATACATGGTCATTATTAGCAACTAATCCCCCGCCTGATTGGAGTGAATATGTAAAGGCCGGTATTCATAAACCAAGTAAGTTAATGGTGCGAGAAATAAATGAAGCAGAAGCAAATAAAACGCTTATCCATCTTAGTAAAGGTGAACTTGCACCTCATCTTTTTCCGCTCGAAACTATGCAATCTATAATAAAAAACGTCAGTGAGGAATTAGATTATTTCGGATACGAAGAACAAAAAGGTTTTTATCCGTTACGTGAAGCAATAAGCAAATACGTAAAATCATTTGGAATACATGCATCACCGGGTTCTATATTAATAGTCTCGGGTGCACTCCAAGCATTACAATTAATATCAATTGGTCTTTTACATAGAAAATCAACTGTTTTACTTGAACAACCTTCTTACTTATATTCACTTCATGTTTTTCAATCAGCAAATATAAACTTATCCGGTATATCAATGGATCATCACGGTATTTTACCTAACGACTTGTTAAAACGAATTAAATATAGTCAAAAGAATAATATTTTATATTCAATCCCTTGTTTTCAAAATCCAACGGGGATATTGATGTCCAAAGAGCGAAGAAAAGAAATATTAAAAATATGTAAAAAAGAGCAGTTGCCTATCATCGAGGATGATATTTACCGAGAGTTATGGATTGATGAATCACCTCCAGCTCCTTTAAAGTCAATAGATAAACATGGACATGTATTATATATTGGTAGTCTCTCTAAAACACTTAGCCCTGGACTTAGAATTGGATGGATAATTGGACCAGAACCTGTTATTGATAGATTGTCAGATATAAAAATGCAAACAGACTATGGATCAAGCTCTTTATCTCAAAGAGTAGCTGCTGAATGGATAAATGAAGGTTTTTATGAAGAACATGTAGCAAACGTAAGAATGCACCTGAAAAAACGAAGACAAATAATGATACGAGCTTTAAATAAATATTGTGCAGATATTGCATCGTGGGATATTCCTAGTGGTGGAGTTTTTATATGGCTAAAGGTTGTACATAACATTCCGATGAAAAAACTATTTTTAGAGGCACTATCAAAAGGAATTCTTTTAAACCCGGGACGTATTTATGAAGAAGAATCAGATCAGTACATTCGTTTATCATATGGATATGCTTCTCCAGAACAAATGACTAACGGAATTAAATTGCTCAGTGAATTAATTCGGAAGTTAACAGCATAAAAAAATCCTCTTTTGTTTTTGGAGGATTTTTTTACGTATCTTATTTACCACAATTTCATTTCCCGCCCTAATAAAATAAGTTCTTCATAAGGATCTCCGTCAATATTTAATACTTGAGCAAAAGCAGGTTCTGTTTTTAAACCTTGTTCCTTTAAGTTAATAACTTCTTCCCTTATATGGGGATGCTGCATTAATAACATGTGTTCCACTATCATATGTCTATATGCATTTTGATTACGCACTGGCTTAGGTTGAGCAAATAATTCAAATTCAAAACCTTCGAATTCAAAATTCACCTTTATCGATTCAGTACCTTTCATTTTTTTCTTTTTTATATTGAACCCTCTATAAGAACCATATAAAGATCTCATTTCCTGCTCAAAAACATCAAAGTTATATACTTCCATTACAATATCTAAGTCAGATTGAGAAGTATCAATTCTTATCGGGATTGTCCCGCAAAGAACGGGATTATATAAAGTTAAATCCTCCATAATATTTAGTTTGTTCAAAACATCATATACTTTTTGTTGCTTGTCATTCCCTGATTGTAAATATGTAATAGATGTAAACATGGAAGTCTCTCCTTCATTTCACGTAATACGTGTCTCACTAAACTCAAGAAAAATTTGTCCGTTTAAACTTGTTCTTGAAGTACCTTTACTTCAATATATTAAAGTGAATAAACAATATGTTTCAACTTTTCTCCTATGCTGCAATACTATAAAAATAAAAAGGGAGGAATTATGATGAGCATTTTCAACATTCTTTTAACCATCCACATATTATTTGGAACGATATGTTTAATAACTGGGATAATAGCGATGGTTGCTCAAAAGAAGAAAGGTAAACATACGGAATGGGGTGAAATATATCACGCATCCTATGTCGTTATCACCGTTACTGCCATTATATTATCCATTATAAACTGGGATAAAATCGCATATTTATTTTATGTAGCAATCTTCTCTTATTCATTTGCGATTTATGGATACCTTGCACGAAAAAAACGTTGGAAAAATTGGCTCCATCACCACATTAGAGGTATGTTAGGTTCTTATATAGGTGCAGTCACCGCACTTTTAGTAAATGTCGGCATCCATATTCCCATTATAAATTTACTTCCACCAATATGGTTTTGGTTTTTACCCACCTTAATTGGTATCCCCCTCGTAGCCAGTGTATCAAAAAAATATAAAAAGCGTAGTTGAAATTAATTACATTTTGATTACTTTCTGATTATTAGAATGAAAAATTATAATCTATGTATCACGAATGATATCATGAGTGCTCGCCCTATGAATATTTAAAATAAAATGCCGCCCAACAGGACGGCTCTTATTTTTACTTTACAAACGTAACATATTCACCAGAAACCCATTGATTTCCACCAACACTATACCAACCATCTTTATATCCAAATGATTGATATTTTTCACCTTGATACACGTTTTTCACAATGCCGTAATTTGTTCCTGGGCCGGTACGAACACATAATACATCAGCGATTATAGTAACTACACCTATACCCTCATTTGATGATTGTGAAGGTGTTGGCACATTTCCTCCCGTATAACGAATATATGATGGATCGTTAAAAATCCACTGATCGCCACCGAGATTTAACCAGCCATTTGATTGCCCAAATACTTTGTAGGACTCTCCTTCCCTAATTGACGAATAACGCCATATCCAGTACCAGGTCCTTTTCGTAAATTTACATTACTACCGTTAATATAAGCAATCCCTACACTATCATTCGACGTGGGAGGAGCCACTACGTTTTGAGCACCTTTTCCAAAAGTATCCGTTCCATATCCTTTGTAGTTATATTGCAAATGCGGGCTATCCACAAATCCTTTCCAGTCACCGCCCCATTCAAAACCAATTTGTTTAGCATAACGAATTGCTGATGCCCACGGTTCTTTATTATAGCCATTCCAATCTTCTGTACCATTCGACTGAATTGGAACAAAATCTAATGCCTGTCCTACTAAGTGATATGAGCGCATCGTTTGTGATGCTCCTTTACGAACATATTCACGTTGTTGCTCGACCGTTCGGATTGTTTCATAAATTAATACTTCAATTCCATTGTCGATACAGTACTGATACCACTTAAAAGCTGCAGCTTTCGTATTATCCGCTAATTTATTCAGATTACTTACATTTCTATTGTGGTATTTCAATATGCAACATCTCCTTTTCTATTATCCTATGCAAAACTCTTCTCACGGGTTGTACATATACCTACAACGATACGAAGTACAAATACATAGGAAGCCAATTCAGCTAAAAAGGTTTTCACTTCTAGCTTCAAACTTTCTAAGTTGAAATCGAAGCAATAAAAAAACCACAACCTAAGTCTTCCAGTTGCGGTTTTTGGTATTTTCTTTTTATATGCTACATGTCTTCTTGCATTGATAATCCTAATATACAGGTTGTGTAAATTTTTCCTTTATGAATAACACTTCTTATTCATGACTTTTCAAATCCAATAATATTGAATGTAAACGATCCGGATCATTAGTAAACATCCCATCGACTCCCCATGAAAGTAACTTTTTCATATCTTTTTCATTATCTACTGTAAATGGATGAACTTCTAATCCGTTTTTCTTTATTTTATTTACATAATCTGAATCAATATATTTGTAATTCATACCAAGACCTATGCAGTACATTTTATACTTTTCTATCTCTAATTTTGTTAATTGAACTGCTTTTTTATACGGTAATAATTGTACTATGGATATATTACTATTTAAGCTATGAATCTTTTGTAGACTTTCTTCACTAAACGATTGAATAATCACTTTATCCTGTATTTCGTAGTGATTAATAATTTCTAATAATTTTTCTTCCATTCCTGGATATTCATCAGGTGTTTTTGTTTCAATATAATAGTTCGCGTTATGCCCAAACGTTTCAATAATTTCTGTTAATGTTGGGACTTTTGCATTTTCAAATTCTTTCTTTGCTAAGTTCGGATATTTTTCATTGAAAAGAGAGCCAGCATTTAGTTGCTTTATTTCTTCTAATGTATGCTCTTTTACCAGCCCAGTACCATTCGTTGTACGCTTTAATGTTTCATCATGCATAGCCACTAAATGTCCATCTTTTGTCATTTGAAGATCAATTTCTATATAATCTCCATTCATTTGTTGGCCTAATTGATATGCTGCTATTGTATGTTCAGGTGCATACGCAGAAGCACCTTTATGTGCGATATTTTTTATATGATTTGATTGATTAATAGCTTTAGTATACTTATGTTCATTTATTTTCTGAAAAACAAAGATACTTATTACTATAAAGGCACAAATTATTGTAGCGAGATATATCTTTTTCATAACGATTTATAAGCTCCTATATAAAGACGATTTAACTTGAATGATTTACTCAATTAAATGTCGATTTTCCAATACAGTCATTTTGCCAATAGCTTGAAATCCCGATTTTTTATAAATGTTGATTCCATCGGGTGAAGCTTGTAACACACAATACATATTTTTTAATTTTTGTGCTTCTTGCAGAAGGAAATTGAACATAGTAGATCCGAATCCTCGTCCTCTCATTTCCTCTTTAGTTGCGATGTCATAAATACCAATACTATCTTTTGAACATATCAATGAACCAACAGTTACGACTTCCCCTTCATAAAATCCTAAAAATAGTTTCATATTTTCACTGTTCCATAAATCAAGATTAGAAATTTGATTATAGAATGCTTGTACATGTATACCTTCTTCTGATGTGCCGAATAGATTAGCTAACATTTCTCCAAATTTTTTTATTTGTGCAGGTGAAGATGCCTGTTGAATTGTAAAACTTACTGGTATGTTTATTGTTGGAGAAATTGTTTTTAAGTCTGCTACCATCGCAATATTTTGCTCCGCTTCTTTTAAACCGATTTTATTTAACTTGCTTTTTATATCCCGCTCTTGCTCTTCATCCCATAACCAAACACTCATTGGAAAATTCTTTTGATTATAGTAGTCTACCTCCTTATATAATTTCTCTATCCCTACCGTTAAATTATTGTTTAGTAGAGTAATGACATTGAATGTATCTGCAGGTAATCCGCAATCAACAGCAATATAATCTTGCGTTTCTTTTATACTCATTCCGGGCACAAATTGCGCAACATATGAAGTTTTAAATGCAAAGTTATCTATTAGTAGTTGTTTATAATTCATCAATAGTTCTCCTTTTCATAAAAAGTACTCCTCGAATTCTTCTATATTAAATATAACATATTAG
>NZ_WEII01000014.1:0-75322 GCF_009183805.1 Bacillus sp. B2-WWTP-C-10-Post-4
CTAGTATACTATTATTTTCACTGCGTGTGTAATGTTTTCATAAAAAATGTTACATTTCTGTAATAATTGTCACTTCTTGTCACAATGTGTATGAAAAATATGTTGAAAAATATAATAAAAAGGCTGTCTAGAAAGATCTAGCAGCCTTTTTATTATAATTTTTTATGTTCATTTTTATTCGTAACACCGAGATGTTTTTGAAGGGTAGTTGAAATAGTATCGACGCTTTTTTCATTTGGCACGTAATAATAAATACCACCTATATATTTATCTGTACCTTCTACTTGCATTTTTTCCATCTTTAAATTTGAATCCATTGAATTTTTTGTAATTGTCATCATATCATCAAAAGTTAAATTGGTTTTTAAGTCTTTATCGACAGCGTCTAGTAGGCCACCGATTTTATTAATGGAATTAAGAGATAGTGCCTTTTCAGCAATGGCCTCTAATACAAGCTGTTGTCGTTGGCCACGCATATAATCACTATCGATGTGACGAGTTCTAGCTAGTGCCAGTGCCTCTTCTCCATTTAAATGTTGACGTCCTTTTTTTAGATGAATTGCATCTGCTTCATCTTTACTATTTTGCTCTGTGAATTCAACTGGAACGTCCACAGTAATGCCACCAAGAGAATCAACAATTTTAATAAAGGATTTAAAATTGAATTTTACATAATAATCAACTGGAACATCTAAAAAGTTCTCTACCGTATCAATTGTGCTGTCTACACCACCGAATACGTGCGCATGTGTGATTTTATCGTATTTATCACGTGATTTAATGTAGACGCGTGAGTCACGTGGAATGCTTACAAGTTTAACGGATTTATCGTTTTTATTAATTGTTGCAAGTAATAACGCATCTGTTCGAGTTGCTTTTCCATAACCTTTTTCCCTAATATCACTTTCATCAACACCCATAATTAGTACGGAAATATTGTCGGTCATAGGTTTAACAGCTTTTTCACGTTTACTGGACTTATCTCCTCGGCCTAGTTCAGCATAAGCATTATTTAAGACGGACTTTGCTTTACTGTATATATGGAAGGAATAGCCTCCTGCTCCAAGTGCTACAATTAGTAATGGAATAAGAAGGAACCAAAGTAGGCGTTTTTTCTTTGAGCGTCCTTTTTTGGCTCGCGTATCTTTGTTCGTGTCGGATTTCATCATTTTTTCTCCTTTAAAACTATCAAAGTGTATACATTTAGAAGTGTATTCAAACACATAAAAAATATTTTACGCTAAATAAAAGCGATTGTACATGTATAAAAAATAGATGTCTTGATTATTTATCCCGTATTAACGGGTAGTAAAACTCCCACCTCCAAGTCCAGTGAATGCAATGAAGTTAGGTGGGAGATAACTGCCCGTAAATACCCGATTGGTGAAGGCTAATAATCAGAGTGGGGATAGCCCCACTCTGATTATTAGCCTTCACTTTATAAGACATCTATTCGTTATTGTATACAAAAGATAGGGATAAGAAAATGATAAAATTTTACCTAATTACAACATAATGCTTACGATAATTGCAGATAAAATACTAACGAGAGTAGCTCCATATAGTAATTTAAGGCCAAACCTCGCAACAACGTTTCCTTGTTCTTCGTTTAGTCCTTTTACCGCACCTGAAATAATACCAATGGAAGAAAAATTGGCAAAAGATACAAGGAAAACAGAAATAATACCAACTGTACGGGGAGAAAGGCTATTAGAAATTTTACTAAGGTCCATCATTGCGACAAATTCATTCGTTACAAGCTTCGTTGCCATAATGCTGCCAGCTGCTACAATTTCAGAGCTTGGTACACCGATAAGGAATGCGATAGGTGCAAATACGTAGCCAATTAATTGTTGGAACGTAATACCGAATATAATGAGGAACAAGTCATTAATACAACTAATTAATGCGACAAATCCGATGAGCATAGCGCCGACAACAATGGCTACACGAAAACCATCAAGAATGTATTCTCCAAGCATTTCAAAAAAGCTTTGTTTTTCACCTTTGATTTCTAAAATATCTTCGTCATCTTTAACGTCGTAAGGGTTAATGATGAGTACGATAATAAAACCGCTAAATAAATTGAGAACGAGTGCAGTTACTACATACTTAGGTTCAATCATTGTCATATAGGCACCTACGATAGACATAGATACGGTTGACATAGCGGAGGCACAAAGTGTATAAAGACGGTGTTTTGGAATTTGAGCTAATTGCTTTTTCACTGTAATAAAAACCTCTGATTGGCCGACAATGGCAGAGGCGATAGCGTTGTAAGATTCTAATTTTCCAAGACCATTTATTTTACTAAGAAAGTACCCGATCCAACGAATGAAAAATGGTAGTATTTTGAAATGTTGTAATATACCAATTAAAACAGAAATAAAGACGATTGGTAATAATACAGTAAGGAAAAATGGCATTTCACCTTTATTTGCAAGACCACCAAATACGAAATTTATTCCATTAGCAGCATACTCGAGTAGCTTTGTAAACAAACTGGAAATGATTCTAATAAGTATGAGGCCGATTTCTGTATTTAATAGTAAATAGGTTAAAATTAACTGTATAATAAGCATGATAAAAATTGGTTTAAATTTAATATGCTTCTTATTATTGCTAGCAATATAAGCGAGCAAGAAAACAACAATTAATCCGACGAAAAAAGTAATGAATTTCATGGTAAGCCCCCTAAAAGAGATATTCTGCTATATATGTTTTTCATTTCAAGGGAGAATATGCATCTTTGGTAAAGAAAGGAATAGAGAGAGTATGAATATATGTAGAGTGCATCACGTTGCAATTATTTGTTCGAATTATGAGACGTCAAAGGATTTTTATACTAGAATATCAGGGTTTAAAGAAATGAATGAAGTATATAGAAAGGAACGAGATTCTTATAAATTAGATTTATGTGTAGGAGAAGAGTATCAAATCGAATTATTTTCATTTCCAAATCCGCCTGAGCGCAAAAGTTTTCCAGAAGCAGCCGGTCTTAGACATTTAGCATTTGCTGTTACAAATATAGAAGAAGCTGTGAAGCATTTAAATCAATGTGGTGTTGAGACCGAACCGATCCGATCCGTATTGATGAAATAACGGGGAAGAAATTCGTCTTTTTCCAAGACCCTGATGGTTTACCTTTAGAATTGTATGAGGTTTGAAAATTGGTGGATTTTATATAGAGTTGCTTTCCAATAATTGAAGAAACTAAAGTGAAACTTCTTTTTAAAAGGAGGTGTAACTTTAGCTAAGAAAGCTAAAGAGCATATGTGGATATTTTAAAATTATTGATGGTAGTCATTCTTATTGGGTTAACAGCATTTTTTGTGGCTGTTGAATTTGCAATTATTAAGGTACGTAGCAGTCGTATTGATCAACTCGTTAGCGAAAAAAGACGAGGTGCACTGGCCGCTAAAAAGGTAACTACAAATTTAGATGAATATTTATCGGCCTGTCAGCTAGGTATTACAATTACTGCTTTAGGGCTCGGGTGGTTAGGAGAACCAACCATTAAACATTTACTCGAGCCGTTGTTTTTAAAATTGCAATTCTCACCTGCAATTTCCAGTACAGTTTCATTTATTATTGCCTTTGCAGTAATTACATTTTTACATGTTGTCATTGGGGAACTTGCTCCAAAGACCTTTGCTATACAAAAAGCAGAACAAGTTAGCTTATTGTTATCGAAGCCACTTATTTATTTTTACCGAGTTATGTATCCGTTTATTTGGGCTTTGAATGGTTCAGCGAGGATTGTAACTGGTTTATTTGGATTACATCCAGCTTCTGAACATGAAGTAGCTCATTCAGAAGAAGAATTAAGGTTAATCTTATCTGAGAGCTATGAGAGCGGAGAGATTAACCAAAGGGAATTTAAATATGTAAATAATATTTTTGAATTTGATAATAGAGTAGCAAAAGAAATTATGGTACCTCGTACGGAAGTTGTAGGCTTATATGAGGACGAACCATTTGAAACACATATTAAAGTAATCGCGCAAGAAAAGTACACGAGATATCCTGTATTTGGTGAAGATAAAGATGAAATTATTGGGATGGTTAATGTAAAAGATTTATTTATTCGTTATATGGATGGTAGTCGGGACGAGGAGTGCTCGATTATGCCATATACAAGGCCAGTTATTGAAGTGCTAGAAAATATTCCAATTCATGATTTACTATTACAAATGCAAAGAAAACACATTCCATTAGCTGTATTGTATGATGAATATGGTGGTACAGCAGGGATTGTTACACTAGAAGATATTTTAGAAGAAATTGTTGGAGAAATTCGAGATGAATACGATGAAGATGAGAATCCACCTATAGAGCATATAAGTGAAGGCTATAAAATCGTAGAGGGAAAAGTGCTTATTAGTGAAGTAAATGATTTGCTTGGCATACATTTAATTGCTGATGATGTAGATACAATTGGTGGCTGGATTATGGTACAAAAACAAATCGTTGCTGAAGGAGATATTATTGAGAAACACGGTTTTTATTTTAAAGTCCTTGAAAAGGATATGCATCAAATTAAACGAGTGGAAATAAGGAAAGTAGGAGAATGATTTTCTATAAACTTTAATAAAAAGGATATACAGAAAAATAAATGTTTGCGCTTTCAAAAAAGGTGCTATATAGTGAAGGTGGATACTGAAAAATTCTTCTGAATGATACTCGTGTTTTTAGAGGGCGGATTTTTTGGATAAGGATTTAGAATGAAAAAGTATAGGTGATAAAAATGATAGCAACGAAGGATATACGTATAGAAAAAGATTTTTTAGGTGAAAAAGAAGTACCAAGTGCAGCTTATTATGGTGTACAAACATTACGTGCTGTAGAAAACTTCCCAATTACAGGATATCGCATTCATCCATCACTCATTACAGCAATGGCAATTGTGAAAAAAGCGGCGGCACTTGCGAATATAGATACTGGTTACTTAGCTAAAGACATTGGACATGAAATTGCAGAAGCAGCGCAAGAAATTGTTGATGGAAAGTTTCATGATCAATTTATCGTGGACCCTATTCAAGGCGGAGCCGGAACTTCTATTAATATGAATACAAATGAAGTAATTGCGAATAGAGCGTTAGAACGTATGGGATATGAAAAAGGTGCTTATGCGAAAATTAGCCCAAACACTCATGTGAACATGGCCCAATCAACGAACGATGCGTTTCCAACAGGGATTCATATTGCAACTCTTATGATGTTAGAAAAGCTTCTTATTACAATGGAAGAACTTCATTCTGCTTTTCGTAAAAAAGCAAAAGAGTTTGATCACGTTATTAAAATGGGACGCACACATTTACAAGATGCAGTTCCAATTCGCCTTGGACAAGAATTTGAAGCGTATAGCCGAGTGCTTGCGCGCGATATAAAAAGAATTAAACAGTCTCGTCAACATTTATATGAAGTGAATATGGGGGCGACAGCTGTTGGTACAGGATTAAATGCAAATCCTACGTATATTGAACAAGTAGTAAAACATTTAAGAACGTTTAGTGGGTTCCCACTTGTTGGTGCAGAGCATTTAGTTGATGCAACGCAAAATACAGATGCATACACAGAAGTATCTGCAGCACTTAAAGTATGTATGATGAACATGTCTAAAATTGCAAACGATCTTCGTATTATGGCGTCTGGGCCACGTGTTGGGTTGGCTGAAATTCAATTGCCAGCACGTCAGCCAGGTTCATCAATTATGCCAGGTAAAGTAAATCCAGTTATGGCAGAAGTGATTAACCAAGTCGCATTCCAAGTAATCGGAAACGATCATACAATTTGCTTAGCATCAGAAGCAGGACAATTAGAGTTAAACGTAATGGAGCCTGTGCTTGTATTTAATTTAATTCAATCTATAAGTATTATGAATAATGGATTCCGTGTATTCCGTGAATATTGTATTGAAGGAATTACAGCAAATGAAGAATTGCTGAAGCAATATGTTGAGAAAAGTGTTGGAATTATTACAGCAGTTAATCCTCATATTGGTTATGAAGCAGCATCTCGTATTGCACGTGAAGCGATTGAAACAGGAAAATCTGTTAGGGAGTTATGTTTAGAGCATGGTGTACTGACAGAAGAGGAATTGGATATTATTTTAGATCCATTCGAAATGACTCACCCTGAAATTGCTGGAGCTTCTTTATTAAAAAATAAAAAAATGTAATGTGAAAAACACCAATCCATTTGGATCGGTGTTTTATTTTTAAAAGATATTAAATACAGCGTTTAATTGAAGTAAGCTAATAACAGCTAAGAAGATTAAACTGTATTTCATTGCTGTTTTAAATAGAGCAGATTCTTTACCAACTAGTCCAACTGCGGCACAAGCAACTGCTACAGATTGTGGTGAAACCATTTTTGCCATTGTACCACCTACTACGTTTAAGGCAACGAGTGTAGAAGGGACGATGTTTAACTGGTCTGCTGTTACTGCTTGAAGTGGTGCGAATAAAGAACCACTTGAAACTACTGAACCTGTAATGAATACGCCAATCCATCCTAAGATTGGAGAAAGAATTGGGAATGCATTACCAGTAGAAGAGAATGCAAGTCCAAGTGTAGATGACATACCAGAGTAGTTCTCTACGTAAGCTAATGCGATAACGCTACAAATTGTATATACTGGAGCTTTTAATTCTTTCATTGTTTCAATCATTAATTCTTTAACCATTTTACCTTTTACGCGGTAAACGATAAGTGAAACGATAATTGCTAGTACAATCGCAGTAGTTGTAGAAGAGAATACATCAAATTTGAAAACAGCTGCGAAAGGTGTATCAGCTTTTGTAATTGGTGTAGTTTTCATAACAGCATTATGAAGACCAGGGAACTGAATGTTAAATACTAAGTTTGCTAACGCACCATCTGGAGCAAATAAAGCTTTAATCGGTTTTAAGTTAAAGATTGTTACAAATGCAGTTAAGAATACGAATGGAGACCAAGCATATAAAATTTGATTGAATGTATGTGATACTTTAGTTTCTTGTTTTTCTTCTTTAGTAGAAGATTTTGGTTGCCAAACACGTAAGAATAATGCAAGAGAGATCATACTTACAACGGCTGCGAAAATATTAGTAAGTTCTGCGCCTAAGAAGTAAGTTACAGCGAATTGAGTAATAGCGAAAGAAACACCACTTACAAGAATACCTTGCCAAGTTTCTTTAATACCTTTAATTCCATCGACCATTGAAACAAGTAAGAAAGGTAAGATAACACTAATGAAAGGTAAAATAAGAACAGTTTGACGACCAATAGTTAATGCGTCAAGTTGAGTTAATTGTGCTGGTACTGTAACTGGAATACCCATAGCACCCATAGCACCACCAGCAATATTAGCTACTAAACAAATACCTGCTGCTTTTAATGGATTAAAGCCCATACCTACAAGTAGTGCAGCTGTAATAGCAACTGGAACCCCTAGACCAGCTGCGCCTTCTAAGAAAGCACCGAAAGAATAAGCGATTAATAATACTTGTAAACGTTGATCATTTGTAATGCTTGAAATACTATCGCGAATAATATTGAATTGCTCTGTTTTAACAGTTAATTTGTAAAGGAAAATTGCAGCGATAACGATAGTACAAATTGGATAAAATCCAGATAAAACACCGAATCCGGCAGATGCTACAGCTACTGTTGCTGGCATTTTATAAACAAATATTGCAAGGATAATAGCGACAATCACACTATAAAGACCAGCCATGTAACTTTTCATTTTGAATCCCATTAAACAAATGATGAAACAAAAGATTGGAAGTGCTGCGATTAGTGCAGATAACCAAATATTGTTTAACGGGTCATAAATTTGTGTCCAAGTACTCATAATAATGACAACTCCTATCTATTATATGTGAAGAAATTCACATTATTTGTGAAACAATTCACAATCAACTTACATGCTTAGTATATTCTCCTTCAACACTATTGTCAACGTAAAAAAGTATAATTATTCCATAATAGTGTTAAAAGAAAAGCTTTGTTCATAAAGTAGACAAAAAACACACTCAAATGAATTTAAGTGTGCTGTATAAACTATTTGCATATTATTTTGCTTATTCAGATGGCATGTTCCTTATAGGCGTATATTAGATGAAGTCTTTTATATTAAGTATAAAGTTTGATATATGCAATTATCTGTCCTGTTTGATCTAGTGGGGGGAACGGTGAGTGGATTTAATAGGAAGTTTTGCACAACAATCCAACCGCTTGCAATACGAATAAAAAATAAGAAACAAATTTTTAATATCACATCATCTCTTTTTACTGAAAATTCCTTTTAGCGTAACAAAGAGGTTAATTATAGTTCAACTACATTACGATAGGTTATCAATTATAGACGGTATTTTACAATACCGTTACTGTGCATTTCAATGAGGTGAAAATATAACAAAAAGCCTGATAAAACAACGTTTGCAAGCAAAGTATTCGTAGGCCATTATTTTGCTTTTTCGTTATATCATATAGTATAATATTCAAAATCAGCAAGGATTTTTTCCTGAATTTTTGCTGATAAAGATGGAAAAATTTTTCGGCTTTATAGGTTGATAAAGTTATGTCGTAACAGGAAATATAAGAACAGATATATAAATAAATAAAAAGAACATAAAAACGCAAATAAAAACGAAAATGAGGGGAACTTTATGAGCCAAAATCAATTCGAATGTCGTATTTCAGAAGAAGATGTACAAATGTTAAGAGCGTTAGCTCACCCACTTCGTCTACGTCTAGTAATGGAACTTATGCAAAGAGGAACATGTAATGTAACACAGCTACAGGAAGTATTAGAAATTCCACAATCAACTGTTTCACAACATTTAACGAAGTTAAAGCAAAATAAAGTAGTACGCTTTGAAAGACGAGGATTAGAAGTGTATTATCAAATCCATAATGATAAAGTAAGTGCAGTAGTAAAAACATTATTTTCTTAAAATTTGAATATTATGGAAAAAGACGTGTAGAATATACGTCTTTTTTTATTTGTCAGAAAGGTAGCGAGAGAGTAAATATTAGCATGTTAGGAAGAAATGACTATCAATCAACATGCTGCCTGACGGAATATATTCTAAAAGGAAAAGAAAAAATAAAAAGGAGTGTAGTAAGCAAAAGGAGGGATAGTAGTATGGATGTGAAACGTGTGAAACAAATCTTATCTTCTTCAAGTAGAATTGACGTTACATATGAGGGCGTACCAGTATGGATTGAGAGCTGTGATGAGCAGAAGGGGAGTGCTCAAGTGTATGATGTATCTAATCCTGGTGAGAGCGTTCATGTGGACGTGACAGCTTTAGAGGAGAAGTAATAAAAAAGACGCTTCTAATTTTAGAAGCGTCTTTTTGTTATTCCATCATATGTGCAATTTTCTTAGAGAACATAAGAAGTACTAATCCCAGTACAATTACGATAATACCGATGCTTGCGAATACTTCTAAATATCCTAAAGATTGAGTGAAAGCGGCTAATTGTCCTGCTAATAAGTTTGCGAAGCCAGTACCAGCTAACCATACACCCATTAATAATGATGCTAATTTAACAGGAGCAATTGCACTTACCATAGATAATCCGATTGGTGATAAGAATAACTCACCGATTGTGTGGAACATGTAAGTGAATACAATGAATAGTAAGTTTGCTTTCATTGTAATGTTACCTTCATCGCTACCAGTTTTTAAAACAGCTAAAGTTAGAACTAAATATCCAATCCCTAGTAAAATCATGCCTAATGCCATTTTTGTTGGGATTTTCAAATCGCCATTTTTTGTTTTTGAAAGCTTAATCCATAACGCAGAAACAGGTAATGCTAGTAAGATAATGAATAGTGGGTTTACAGATTGGAACCAAGGTGTTGGAATTGTAAATCCACCAATTGTACGATCTACGAACTTATCTGTGTAAAGTGTTAAAGAACTACCAGCTTGCTCAAATCCTGCCCAGAAGAATACTACGAAACAAGTTAAAATTAAAATTGCAGCAGTACGTTTTTTCTCTTGTGTTGTTAAAGGTTTTTTCTCAATTGCTTTTGCATTTTTTTCTTTAGATTGTTTACCTACAACAGTTGTTCCGATAGACCCTAAGTAACGAGGTGCTAAGAAATTAAAGGCAAGCTGCCCAATAATCATACCGATACAAGCTGTTAAGAAACCGTATCTATAATCTGCGAAGTAACCGCAAATGAATGGAGCGATAAGAGCTCCTAAGTTAATCCCCATGTAGAAGATAGTGAAGGCACTATCACGACGAGAATCGTTGTCGCTATATAATTGACCTAGTAAAGTCGAAATATTTGGTTTGAAGAATCCGTTACCAATAACTAATAATCCTAATCCTAAGAAAAGTCCAGTTTTTGTGTTCATTGAGAATAATACAAAGTTACCAATTGCCATGATGATACCACCAATAGTAATGGCATGTCGCTTCGTAATGAAATGGTCAGTTAACCAACCACCAATAATAGGTGTGAAGTATACTAACATTGTGAAAATACCGTAAATTTGAACTGCAACTGCTTTATCAAATCCTAAACCGCCGCTTACTAAGCTCGTTGTTAAATAAAGAACTAATAAGCCACGCATTCCGTAATAACTAAATCTTTCCCATGCTTCTGTAAAGAACAACAAGTATAACCCTGGTGGATGTTTTTTTGGTGATTGTTGCTCTCCAGCTTTGTCTAATTTTAAAGCTGCATCCATGTTTGTTTCCCCCTAATCCTGTATAACGGATATTTATGTAATCATTTTAATTTACAAAATATTTAGAAGTCAATAGAATTATATGGAAATAGAAAGAAAATTTCTAAAAAAGTTCTATTTTTCTTCGACCGTTACTGTATTTTGCCCTGAAAACGAGATGATAAGCGTTTTCAAATGTAATAATTGAATTCTAAAAGAAAATAAAATAGTGATTAATCAGAAAATTTAGATTAAAACATTTATTCTGATATAAAGAAAATATATTCTATTTACTTTCTCAATATAACATATTGGGAATAAAAATACAAAACGAAATAATGTGACATTTAAGTGAATTGAAAAATAACCAGCTCCACAGAAGGGAGCTGGTTAAGGAAATATTATTTAACAAAGCGTTTTTCGATGTCATCTAATAGTAGGTTAGCGGCCATTACGCCACCAGCTGTATTCCAAATAACGTCATCAACTTTGTATGCTTTACCATTTTTTACTGCATTTAAATTTTTAAATAGAGGATCGTTTATATACTCTTTTTCTAGTTCAGATCCTTTTTTCTCATTTCCTTTATCGAATGTGAAGTAGAATAATACGTCACCATCCATAGCAGAAATACGCTCTTTAGATACGTTACGCTCTGCAAAATCATCTTTATTTTGATCTCCAGGACGTTTAAATCCAAGTTCTTTTAAAATAACACCAGAGAATGTATCGCCATGATAAATACGAACATCACCAGGCATGAAACGAACCATAGAGATTTCTTGGTTTACTTTATCGCCAAGTTTGCCTTTTAAATCTTTTATACGTGATTCGTAATCTGCTACAACTTTTTGACCTTCTTTTTCTTTATTTAATGCTTTTGCATAAAATTTGAAGTTATCTTTCCATTCACCACGTAATGTTTCTGAGAACACAGTAGGTGCAATTGCTTTTAGTTGTTCGTACACTTTTTCGTGGCGCATTTTATTACCGATAATTAAGTCTGGTTTTAAAGAAGCAATTGTTTCAACGTTAACTTGTCCTTCATCACCAACAACTTTTACATCTTTCATTTTATCCTTAATATGTGGATACCATGGGTCACCAGTCCAAGACTTTACAGCACCAACTGGTTTCACACCTAATTCAAGTAAAGCTTCAGTTCCTTCATTTGTTAAGATAACTACACGTTTTGGATTAGCAGGAACTTCTGTTTTACCCATTGCATGTTCTACAGTAACCACTTCTTTTTTATTATCTTCTTTTGTAGATTCTTCTTTGTTATTTGATTTTCCACAAGCGCTTAAAAGCATTGAAAATGCTAGTAAAAATACAAATACTGTAAACGATTTCTTCCGCATGAAATTCATTATGTACCCCCTACATGTTGAGAATATTTTTCAATAGCAAGCATGATATTAAGCCTTTATCTTTTGATTGTCAATACATATGGGTGAAAATAATTCTCATTTCCGTTGACAATGAGAATTAAGTTGAAATACACTAACAACGTATCATTATACATTGAAGGGGAAACGCTGCATGTTATTAAAAACAAATCGAGCAAAATGGATTGGATTATTTGTTGGAATCATTGCAGTCGTTATTTGTATTTGGGGAAGTATTATTTTCGGGTATACAAATACGAGTTGGAAACTAGCATTGGATGCTTTTTTCCATTTTAACGGTTCCAATGAACATATTATTATTCAAAATGTACGTCTGCCTAGGGCGTTAATTGCAGCTAGTGTTGGTGCTAGTTTAGCCATTGCTGGTTGTCTTATGCAAACTTTAACTAAGAATCCACTTGCTTCTCCAGATTTTATTGGATTAAATTCAGGTGCTGCGTTCTTCATAGTTGTAGCAATTGTAATCTTTTCAGTAACATCATTATCAGCTTTCACATGGATTGCCTTTTTAGGAGCGGCGGTTGCAGCTGTACTTGTATTTGCTTCTAGTTCTTTAGGAAAAGAAGGAACTACTCCTCTTAAGTTAACGTTAGCAGGGGTCGCAATTAGTGCGTTATTTTCATCATTAACACAAGGATTACTTGTGTTAAATGAAAAAGCACTTGAAGAGGTATTATTTTGGCTTGCTGGATCTGTGCAAGGGAGAAAGTTAGAAATTTTACAATCTGTATTCCCATATTTATTAATAGGATGGATTGCATCTCTTATGATGGCAGGGAAAGTAAATACATTGATGATGGGAGAAGACGTCGCGAAAGGACTTGGACAACGAACAATTTTAATGAAATCATTCGTGTTACTTATTATTGTACTGTTGTCTGGTAGTTCGGTTGCGGTTGCTGGCCCAATTGGATTTATTGGAATTATTACTCCGCATTTTGCGAGATTTCTTGTTGGAGTTGACCACAGATGGAGAGTGCCTTATAGCGGATTGTTAGGTGCAATACTACTAATATTGGCTGATATAGCAGCAAGATATGTCATTATGCCACAAGAAGTACCAGTAGGAGTTATGACAGCATTTATTGGAGCTCCATTCTTTATTTATATTGCACGTAAGAGAGGGCTTAGCAAATGAAGAAATATATTCCGTTTCGTATAGGAAAAGGTGAGCTCTCGTTTTTAATGTATAAACGAGCTTGTCTCGTCTTGTTAAGTTTACTAGTTGTTTTAATAGGATTATTCTTTGCGAGCGCAGGTATGGGAGACATGAAAATTGCTCCTTATGACGTATGGCAAGCAATTACTGGAAATGGCGATGCGATGTCAAATATGGTTGTGAATAAGTTTCGTATGCCACGTATTTTAATTGCTATCCTCGTAGGAATTGCGCTTGCTGTAGCAGGATGTATTTTACAAGGTCTCGTTCGAAATCCACTTGCTTCTCCGGATATCATCGGGATTACGGGCGGGGCAAGTGTTGCAGTTGTATTGTTTTTAGCTATATTTAGTGATAAAAATAATGCGCTAACTGTAAGTATTCATTATATGCCGTTAGCAGCCTTTGTTGGGGCAACGATTGTGGCGCTTTTTGTATATTTATTTGCATGGAGAAATGACGGGTTATCGCCGATTAGTCTTGTTTTAATTGGTGTGGGGTTTTGGGCATTAACGAAAGCGGCAACGACTTTGTTTATGTTGTTAGCACCAATTTATCAAGCGAGTCAAGCGAATGTATGGATTACAGGTACTGTTTATGGTTCTTCATGGCAAAACGTTATGGTGCTTGCACCGTGGGTTCTCATTTTAACGGTAATATCATTTATAGCTGCTAGACATTTAAATGCGCAAGAGCTAGGGGATGATATTGCGGTAGGACTTGGTGTTCCTTTAACGAAGTCACGCGTATTCATGTTATTACTTAGTACGGCTTTAATTGGGGGAGCAGTTGCCTTCGCCGGAGGAATTGGATTTGTCGGTTTAATGGCACCTCATATTTCACGAAGGCTAGTTGGTTCTTTATACGGTGCATTACTCCCAGTTGCAGCTATTGTTGGTGCAATTCTAGTACTTGCTGCAGATTTAATTGGGCGTACAGTTTTCACACCACTTGAAATTCCAGCAGGGGTATTTACATCAGCAATTGGTGCACCTTATTTTATTTATTTACTTTATAAAAGTCGGAATTCATAAAGGGAGATGAATATGCAAAAAGCATTGGAGACGAAACGTTTGACGTTGTCTTATGGTGAAACAATTATTATCGATGAGTTGAATTTAGAAATTCCAAAAGGTGAAATTACAATCTTTATCGGTTCCAACGGTTGCGGGAAATCAACTTTATTACGTTCACTAGCTAGATTATTAAAGCCAACAACTGGTGACATTTTGTTAGATAATCAAGCTATTCAAAGTATGCAAACGAAGCAAATTTCTCGTCAAATGGCAATTTTACCGCAAGGACCGCAAGCACCTGAAGGGCTTACAGTATTGCAACTTGTAAAACAAGGACGCTATCCATATCAAACATGGCTGAAACAGTGGTCAGAAAAAGATGAGGAAATGGTACAGAAGGCACTTGCAGCAACAGGTATGACAGAATTTGCTGAGCGTGATGTGCATGCTCTTTCAGGTGGACAACGACAACGTGCTTGGATTGCAATGACGCTTGCACAAGATACAGATATTATTTTACTGGATGAGCCTACTACATATTTAGATATGACTCACCAAATTGAAGTGCTAGATTTATTATTCGAATTAAATGAAACAGAACAAAGAACAATTGTTATGGTATTACACGATTTAAATTTAGCATGTCGCTATGCAGATAACATTGTAGCCATTCAAGATAAACAAATATATGCACAAGGTAAACCTGAAGAAGTGGTAGATGAGAAACTAGTACGTGATGTATTCCGAATGGAGTGTCAAATTAGTACGGATCCGTTATTTGGAACACCGCTTTGTATACCTCACGGAAGAGGAAGACGTGTAGTTAAAGAAGTTGCTCAGGCAATGAGATAAAAAAACGATGAGTGATTCATCGTTTTTTTATTTGGTACAAGAAAATAAGAGGAAGAGAGGAATACGTAAGCGACGTTTATACTCTTCTTCATCTTGAAAATAGGTTGGATTTGGTGTAGCTTCTTTTAATGATGTAATGGTAAATCCGGCTTGCTGTAATAATGTAAAATAATCTTCCGTTGTACGATGATATTTAATAACTTCTTGGTCAATCCATGGTTCAACCCGTTTGCCTAGTTTAAAGTAATCATCGACGAGCCAACTCGTTCTTTTACCACTTGTTTGTAAGCTTTCAAACGAAGAAGTAATAACGGGATGTTGAACGCTAAAGGTAAAGGTGCCATTTGTTTTTAAAGTTTGAAACACATTTTGAAAAATGGTATCAAGATGTTCAATATAATGTAAGGCGAGTCTAGATGTTACTAAATCAAAAGTGGAAGAGGGGTAGGTATAATCTTTGAGGTTTAAAAAATGAACAGTTCCATTTTTATTTTCTAGTTGTTTTTTAGCTTTTTCATACATAAGTTCGGAGCCTTCAATGCCGGTGTAAGAGTAGCATCCCTTTTCTAATAATTCCGCGCCAAACTTAGCATCACCACAGCCTAAATCGAGAATTTGTTTTCCTCGTACATGACCAATGAGCTGAAAGAATATTGGTTTTTCAATGGATTCATTTGGGCTATTTTCTCGGTATCTTCGTTTCATATATTGTTCGAAAAATGCTGTGTTATTGTATACATCAGATTCTGTAAATGCCATGTTTGAAACCTCCCGAAATATTTTTTTAATTCTATCAAATATGAAAAGTAAATAATAGATTTATTGTAATGAATCATATATAATCTAAAATTGTAAGCGGTTACTTTAAACTATTTTTCTATAATAAATTCTGAAAACGTGTTAAGCTAGTAGAGGGATTATTAGAACTATTAAGACAATAATCCGCTTACATGAACGATGGGAGGCTTCACGATGTCTAGTAAAACACTTGCGAAATTTTTAGAAGAAAATTTAGAGGATTTAAAATCAAAGGGGCTTTATAACGTAATTGATCCGCTTGAGAGTTCAAATGGACCGATCATTACAATTGGCGGAAAAGAATATATTAACTTATCTTCAAACAACTATCTTGGATTAGCAACAGATAGCCGTTTGCAAGAAGCAGCAATTGGTGCTATTCATAAGTACGGTGTTGGAGCAGGGGCTGTTCGTACAATTAACGGTACTTTAGATTTGCATATTAAGTTAGAAGAAACAATTGCAAAGTTTAAACATACAGAAGCAGCAATTGCTTATCAATCAGGATTTAACTGTAATATGGCAGCGATTTCAGCCGTTATGGATAAAAATGATGCAATTCTTTCAGACGAATTAAACCATGCTTCTATTATTGATGGTAGTCGTCTATCAAAAGCAAAAATTATTGTTTATAAACATTCGGATATGGAAGATTTACGCCAAAAAGCAATTGCGGCGAAAGAATCAGGTCTTTACAATAAATTAATGGTAATTACAGACGGTGTCTTTTCAATGGATGGAGATGTTGCAAAACTACCAGAAATTGTTGAGATTGCAGAAGAGTTAGATTTAATGACATACGTAGATGATGCACACGGTTCAGGTGTACTTGGAAAAGGTGCAGGAACTGTAAAGCACTTCGGTCTTTCTGATAAAGTTGATTTCCAAATTGGTACATTATCAAAAGCAATTGGGGTAATTGGTGGATATGTAGCAGGGAAACAAAATTTAATTGACTGGTTAAAAGTTCGTTCACGTCCATTCTTATTCTCTACAGCATTAACACCAGCTGATGCAGCAGCTTGCATGAGATCAATTGAAATCTTAATGGAAAGCACAGAGTTACACGATCGCTTATGGGAAAATGGTCGCTACTTAAAACAAGGATTAAAAGAACTTGGCTTTAACATTGGGGAAAGTGAAACGCCAATTACACCTTGTATCATTGGGGACGAAGTATTAACACAAGAATTTAGTAAACGTCTAAATGAAGAAGGTGTATACGCAAAATCTATCGTGTTCCCAACTGTAGCAAAAGGAACAGGGCGCGTTCGTAATATGCCTACAGCAGCTCATACGAAAGAAATGTTAGATGAAGCAATTCTTAAGTATGAAAAAGTAGGAAAAGAAATGGGCATCATTTAAGTAACGACATCTTTTGAATAGCTTGCAAATGAGGAGTGGGGAAAATGAAAAAAATTCTAGTAACCGGTTCTTTAGGGCAAATTGGTTCTGAACTAGTAATGAAACTTCGTGATGTATACGGCGCATCAAATGTTATTGCAACAGATATTCGTGAAACAGATAGTGAAGTAGTAACGTCTGGTCCATTTGAAACGTTAGATGTAACAGATGGACAAAAACTACATGATATCGCAAAGCGTAATGAAGTAGATACAATTATTCATTTAGCAGCTTTACTTTCAGCAACAGCAGAAAAAAATCCGTTATTCGCATGGAACTTAAATATGGGCGGACTTGTAAATGCATTAGAAGCAGCTCGTGAATTAAACTGTAAGTTCTTCACGCCAAGTTCTATCGGTGCATTCGGTCCATCGACGCCAAAAGATAATACACCGCAAGATACAATTCAGCGTCCTACTACGATGTATGGGGTAAACAAAGTGGCAGGAGAATTACTATGTGATTATTATCATCAAAAATTTGGCGTAGATACGCGCGGTGTCCGTTTCCCAGGTTTAATTTCTTACGTAGCTCCTCCAGGAGGCGGAACGACTGATTATGCAGTTGAAATTTATTATGAGGCGATTAAAAAAGGTGCATACACCTCATACATTGCTGAAGGAACGTACATGGACATGATGTATATGCCTGATGCTTTACAAGCGATCATTTCATTAATGGAAGCTGATCCAAGTAAGCTAGTGCATAGAAATGCATTTAACATTACAGCAATGAGCTTCGAGCCAGAGCAAATTGCAGCGTCAATTCGTAAACACATTCCGACGTTTACAATGGATTATGCAGTAGATTCAGCTCGTCAAACAATCGCTGATAGCTGGCCAAACTCTATTGACGCAACTGCAGCAATGAAAGAGTGGGGCTTTAAAGCAGAATACGATTTAGACAAAATGACAACTGACATGCTGGCTAAGTTAAAAAAAAAGCTCACAGCTGAGTTAGTGATGAATTAATAGGAAGAGTCGATTCTTAGGAATCGGCTCTTCATTATTTTTGGGAGGAGAGAAGTCTTATGCAAAGAGTTGATGTCGTATACGCACTAATACATGACGAAGAAACAGATAAAATATTAATGGTACATAATGTAGAACAAAACGTTTGGTCATTGCCAGGTGGGGCTGTGGAAAAAGGTGAAATATTAGAGGAAGCACTAATAAGAGAAGTGAAAGAAGAGACAGGTTTAACCGCCTTGGCTGGGGGGCTTGTTGCGATCAATGAAAAATTCTTTGAAGAATCAGGGAATCATGCACTATTTTTTACATTCCGAGCGAATGTAGTAAAAGGGGAACTTATTGCGGAAGATGAAGGTGAAATTTCTGCAATAGAGTGGGTAGATCGAACAATTGCGAATGAGCGTTTCCCATACTATGACGGAGGATTTGAATCTTTATTAGAAGTAGCCATTCCATACAAGTTTCAACCAGAAACAAAGTAATTGAACGAAAAAACAGGAGCCACAAGGCTCCTATTTTCTATTCAATCGTCTTCAGTAATAGTTTTTTCAGCAATGGTTTAATCTTCAATCGTAAATCTTCAGCATGATTTGCAACTAAGAAGTGATGGTTATAAATGTTTTTCATCAATTGATAAGTTGCTTCTTTCGCTTCGCCTTCTTCGATGAAGATACCGATTACTTCCATACCACTTTTACGCGCGAGTTTAACAGCTTCATGCGTATCTAAAATTCCGTCTTGTTGATAGTCTAGCGCAGAAGGCTCACCGTCTGTGAAGACTAGTAAGAATTTATGTTTCTCAGGTCTTTTGGCAAGTTTTTCAGAAACGATACGAATAATATATCCGTCGCGGTTATCTTCTTCTTCACGAAGTTGCATAATTTCTGGACCAACGTTTGGCAACGTTGAGTTTTTATAATTTACAACTTCATGGATAACGTTCGGCTTATCTTCAGGTTTAGCGCTAGAGGCATCTTCCCAAAATCCGCTAATAGCGTGCGGGATTTTTAAAGACTTTAAAGCTTCATGGAATAGTACAACACTCTTCTTCGTTTCTTCCATTTTGTTATACATAGAACCAGAACAGTCAACTAATAGTTGGAATGCAACATCGAGTTCTTGTGACTCTTGTCCTTTTTTATAAAACATACGCGGTTGTTTTTCGGTATAAATACGAAGGAATTTCTTACGAAGTCTTCCGTAATATTTATCACTATTCGCATTCGTTTTATTTTCAATTGTTTTTTCGATAATTTTCTTTAATTCTTTTACATCTTTATTGACGACTGATTTGATAGCTTGGTAATCTTTTTTCTCATCTGAGTTTGGTTTGCGAGCTTCTTTAAATGTATGAGAAGCACCTACATTATACTTACCGTATGCACCGTCGTGCTGGCTAGAAGCGTGTGAAGCCCTTGCTTCTTCTGTATCAGCGCCATCAAAGTTGGATTGTGTACTTTTTTGTGAGGTACCTTGTACAGAACCAAGTGCTTGGTCGCCATCTTCTGATTCACGGGCAGTATCACCCATCATATTAGTTTTTGTTCCGCTTTCTAATTCAAAGCGTAAAAAGTTCTCGTTTTCGTTATTTTTATTTTCACGATGCCATGTGGAGAAACTTTCATCCATTTTGTTTTTATTTTCATCGTCATCTATAAGCTGCGTATCATCATTTGCTAAATCTTCGACGCGACAGTTCTTTTCGTCTGCAAGGACAGATAAGTAAAGTGGAGCATGTCCGAAATAGTTGTTAAGCATATCGCTTTCAAGAAGCGCCTCTAAGCGATAGCGAATTTTCTCAACGATATACATAATATCTTCTGTATTACGTGCTTGGAATGTTTCATGTAAAATCGCTTCAATTTGCTCAAAATATTCATTATTAAACATTTCGTATTTATCGCTAGTTAATGAAAGATAGCATAGGCAAAATAGACGATCACCGTGATAATTACGAACACGGTTTATTTCATTTTGAGAGCCGAAATAATTGCGGTACATTTCTTTTCGACGTTTAAAAACATGCTTCGTGCCAGGACGTAAGTTCTTTACGATTTCCTCAACGCGTAAATCTTCTAATAGAACAAATAATTGTGTTAAAAACTTTTTTAGGGGCGATTCTTGCAATTCAATCGCATAAGAACGAATTAAAGTCATGTCCGAGTAATGTTTATTACCAAGTGCTTTTAAGAACACTTCGCTTTTTAATCCGATTACTGTATCTTCTTCTTTTCGATCATCCCAAAAGTGACTAATGACAACTTTCTTTTCAATTTCGTCGTAGTATGCTTTATAGCCATATTCAAGATAGGCATCGTCTTCTTTTAGAAGGGCATACATTAAGTTTTCCATTTGTAGAAACAGCGACGCATCAATTTTTTTGTCACTAAAAATTTGTCTCATAAATTATCCCTCAAAGAAATAACTTTCTGCTAATTCACGGACAGTCATTTGTTCTGTTTCATCATTAAGTTTTGCAATTATGCTTCGTTCAATCGCTCGCATAACAGGAATATATACACCTAAATCACATGCGTCGATAATACCACGAATACTTGCTGCTTCTTCACTTACACGTCCATCGCGAGCTAAAGGCATAAGGTCGCTTGCAAATGCAACAAACTTTTCAATTGTTGCAACATCATTTAATTTTGATTCTGCTAATAATAGTTCTTTTAATGTATCACCTTGAATGTAAGGAACTTCAATAATAACGAAACGGTTTTTTAACGCTTCATTTAGTTCACTTGTTCCAACGTAACCTTCGTTAATCGCAGCAATTACACGGTATTCGTCATCACCGTATACAACCTCTTGTGTAAATGGGTTTGTAATCATTTTACGGTAATCTAATGCGCCGTGAAGAAGTGGTAACGTTTCAGGTTTTGCCATATTGATTTCGTCAATATATAGGAAGTGACCGTTCTTCATTGCTTTCATAAGAGGACCGTTAACGAATGAAACTTCAGATGCACCATCTTTCGTTTGTAGTGTGTTGTATCCTAAAATACCCTCTACATCTAAGTCGACAGAGCAGTTAATGCTATGCATTGGTTTTTGGAATAAAGAAGAAAGAGTTTCCGCTAGTACTGTTTTACCACTACCAGTCGGTCCTTTTAATAGAATATTCTTGCCAAGAAGAAGTGCTGTAATCGCATCTTCAATAATGCTATTATCAGACGCTTTATATATTTTCGTTCCGATTAAATGTGCATTTTCACCAGCTTCTTGTTTATTCTTTTCATGAATCGTAGAAAGCTGTTGTTTTAAATCAGCATGTATATGAAATTGTTCTAACATGTATTTCCCACCTAACATTATTTTCATAAAGTAATACATCTTATGATAACTTGTTTTAATATGGTATGCAAAGAAAAGGAAGGAGGATAAAGGGAAAAGAAAAAGCAATCAAGATGAAGTTGATTGCCTACAGTAAAGGAGAAATGAGCCTCATGAAAGACTCCAATATGCGTTTTTTTATACTTCTTTTTTGGAAAGAGTTCCATTTAATTTCAGTTGAATGTTTAAAATCTTCTTCAAAATTACGTTTAATGTCGTGAACTGTTTTTGATTCATAAAGCACGCTAATAATTTCGTAATTCAATTCAAAGCTACGTACATCCATGTTCGCTGTTCCGATAGTTGCAATTGTATCATCAACGAGTACAATTTTTGCATGCATAAAACCATCTTTATAACTGTAAATAGAAGCACCAGCTTTTAAAAGCGGAGTGAAATAGGATTGAGATGCTTGATCACTAATGATGCTATCACTTTTACCTGGATATAAAATCCGTACATCTATTCCGGCAATTGCACTTAAGCGTAATAATGTTAAAGTTTCTTGATCTGGAATAAAGTAGGGTGTAGCGATCCAAATGGATTTTTTTGCAGAGCCCATAACAGCTAATAATGTATTACGAATACTTTTATCATCGGAGCTTGGTCCGCTTGCTACGATTTGAACAGCACCTTCTGCATTTGAAATCTCTTTACCTGGGAAGTATTGTCTATTCATGAATTGATCCCAGGAATAAGTATTTAAACCACTAGAGGCATAGAGCCAGTCTTCTAGAAAGATTGCTTGTAATTTATATAATGCTTTTCCTTCTATTTTTAAATGACTATCACGCCAAACAGGAAATTTCTTGGAACGGCCAAGATATTCATCACCGACATTGAGTCCTCCGGTAAAACCAATTTTTCCATCTACAATAACAATTTTTCGATGGTTACGATAATTGACAGTTTCAAGTAACCAAGCTGAAAAAATAGGGTCAAATTCTACAATTTCAATCCCAGCTTCTTTCATAGGTTGCAAAAATCGTCGTCGTAACGTATTACTTCCAAGGCCATCATAAAGGAAGCGTACAATAACACCATCTTTTGCTTTTTGTATTAAAGCATCTCGAACTTTTGTACCAATTTCATCAGATTTATAAATGTAGTATTGAATATGTATATGATGCTTTGCCTGCTCTATAGCTCGCAAAATTTCTGAAAATGTTTGATCTCCGTTTGTTAAAAGTTTTGTAGTTGTTTTATCTGCGGCAGGACCACCTCCAAATTTTTGTATGACTTCTGTTAAATGTATGGAACGTTCATTTAGTGGGACTGTGAGTAATAACTCTAGTCTTCTTCCTTCTAATATTTCACGGAATAATTTTCTTTGTTCTTCTGAACGATGGAGATGTTTTTTTCTTCTCCAGCGGCTGCGTCCGAAAATAGCGTATAAAAGCACACCTATAATAGGAAGAAGTGCTAATACTAAAAACCATGCTAACGTACTTTGTGGAGATCTATTTTCTATAAAAATAACGAATGAAATTCCGACAATTGTGATGGACCATAGAGCACCGACAAATGTATATAACGAAATATACGATGTATTTAATAGGAACAGAACGATAGATACAATTGTAAATATTAATAGTAATTGAACGATAGGCTTCTTCATTTCTATATAATTCCCCTAATCTTTTTTCAATATAGACTTCTTAAATAGAAGATGTAATATGACATCTTTATTATAAGGTGTTTTGCTTTTTTTACAAAATATAGACATTTCACCTATACTTTCCGCATTTGTCCTACATACAGTGTACTATCCCATTTTTTATCCCACTCTTAACGCATATGAAAATGAAAAAATCGAAAAGGAGCGGAGAAACATGAATTATATAGAAAATAATGGATTGTACTATCGAAATCATCATCATGGAGGACACAATCATGGTGGACATCATCACCATGGAGGACACAATCACTATGATCACCATCATCATCACGGAGGCGGATTTTTCCCTGGAAGCTTTGCAGGAGGAGTGTTAGGCGGACTGACAGCTGGTGCATTAACAGGTGCAACAAGTGGAGGATATTATCCGGCTCCATATCCAGTAGCTTATCCATCACCATACCCTGTAACGTATCCAATGCCATACCCAGGTTATCAGCAAATACCATATTCGTATTAAACTAAAAAAGAGGCTATCCTCTTTTTTAGTTTAATACAGTATTTATTTATAAAATAATTCCAAAGTTAAGGTGGAAATATGTTAATATTTTGTTATTGTAATTCAAAAACATGCACATTAATGTAGATTTTCATATTATTATTTGTGAATAGTTATGTAGTATGATCTAATTTCTATTTCGTTATTAAAAACAAAGAGATCAGATATGAGTGGTATTAGTTGGAAACAAGGCTTGCATAGAGCTACTTAAAAGGATTGCGGTATAATAAGGCGCGAAGTAATTAGAGATATGGGAAGCTACCAGTTATAATTGAAACGGTATAATATTGCTTTTTATTACAAATAATATTATGTTATTTTAATCGGTTTATTTAAAAAGATAATTTATGTAAAGGGCTAGTATTAGAAAATGAAATATCTCTATTTCTATGAAGAGAAACAGGTTGTGTTTTAGTCAGATAGAAGCAAGGAGAGATGCGCATGCTAGAACAGAGAGGTCATGCATTATATGACTCTTCGTTGCGAGATTTAAAGTTAGCATTAGATGAGTCTTCAATTGTTGCAATTACAGATCGAAAAGGTCTTATTACATATGTAAATGATAAATTTTGTGAAATCTCTAAATACAAAAGAGAAGAATTAATTGGAAAAGATCACCGTATTTTAAATTCAGGTCATCATCCGAAAACCTTTTTTCAAAACTTATGGAAACGTATTTTGAATGGGAAAGTATGGACAGGTGAGATTCGGAATCGAGCAAAAGATGGTACATATTATTGGGTCAAAACAACAATTGTTCCATTTTTAAATGAAAAAGGAGAGCCTTACCAGTTTATCGCAATACGAAATGATATTAGTAGTAGAAAAGAAGCGGAACAGAGGTTGCGGCTAAGTGAAAGTCGTTATAGGGAACTTGCCTATCATGATGCTTTAACGAGTTTGCCGAACCGTTTGCAATTAATAACGACCGTTAATAAATTGATTGCAGATAAAAAAGAATTTGGTATGATTTACTTTGATTTGGACCGTTTTAAATTAGTAAATGATACGTTAGGTCATATGATAGGGGACTTACTTTTAAGCGAAGTCGCTTCAAGGTTGCATTATGTACTAGGAGAGAAAGATGTTCTGGCTAGGCTAGGTGGCGACGAATTTGTGCTGTTAACAAAAAATCATAGACAAGATGATATGAGGCAGTTAGCGACATCTGTGTTGTCATGTTTCCAGGCACCATTTATTCTTGAAGGCCATGAAGTATATATTTCAGCTAGTCTAGGACTTTGTTCTTATCCACAAGACGGACAAGACGTGGAAACATTATTGAAAAACTCCGACTTAGCTATGTATAGTGCAAAAGAACAGGGGAGAAATGCTGCATGTTTCTTTACAGATGAGCTACGCGCGAAAATAAATCGTAGAATGAAAGTTGAGTTTGCTTTGCAAAAGGCAATTCGTGATGAAGAGTTAGATGTAGTATTGCAGCCTATTATTGATTTGAAAACGAAGAGATATTCTGGTATAGAAGCTCTAGTACGCTGTATGACAGAAGACGGACCTATTTCACCAAACGAATTTATCCCGGTAGCTGAAGAGTCTGGACTTATTATAAAGCTAGGGGACTGGGTATTAGAAAAATCGTGCCGATTGTTTAAAACATTGCCCAATTATCAAGAAGGACTAAAGTTATCAGTGAATTTATCTATACAACAATTAATGCAGAAACGTTTTATTTTCTCTGTACGTAGCATTTTAAAGAGAACTGGTTTTCCTCCGAACCGTTTAATATTAGAAATAACGGAAAGCATAGCAGTCCGCCATTTTGATTATATTATTGCTACATTACAAGAATTAAGAAATATGGGTGTTTTAATTGCTTTGGATGATTTCGGAACTGGCTATTCTTCCTTATATTATTTAAAACAACTACCACTGGATATTGTAAAAATTGATCGTAATTTTATTCGTGAATTTCATTATGATCACGCACAACCAGAACGAACGATTGTAAAATCCGTTATTGAAATTGCTCATAGTTTAAATTTAGCAGTAGTTGCTGAAGGAGTAGAAACAGTAGAGCAAGAGAGTTTGTTACAATCAATGAGCTGTGATTATGTACAGGGATTTTATTATGCGAAACCTTTATCTGTAGGAGAGCTAAAAGAAAAGTTAATTACAGATTTTTAATAAAAAAGAGAAGCCAGCAGCTTCTCTTTATTTAATCCGTTTTTTGTGAGTCTTTCATTAGTACTGGATAAAGAACAAGACCTAATACGAACAATCCAATTCCTAAGAAGAATGTTTTTAAATCAGCAGTTCCCGTTTTGATAACCCAAATAGAGTATACCAACGCTAATGTCGTAATGATTCCATCTTTTACTCGAGATCCGGGCAGTATATCATACGTTTCTCCTGTAATAACTAATTTTAATTGGTACAAGGTAGAAACAAGGTATGGAATTAAATAGGCTAATGTTGCTACGACGATAGCGAAACTATACGCTTCTGAAACAGTACCAGAAATCGTTGAAAATAAGAAAATTTGCGTCATTACATTTGTAATCAATAGTGATTTTGAAGGACTACCTTTTTTATTTGTTTTCCCGAAAAACTTAGGGAAAAGTCCATTTTTTGCTGCCTGGTAAGGTACTTCTGAACTAACAACAATCCAGCCAACTGTAGATCCAAATAAAGATATAAGAGCGAGTAAGGCCATTATATATGCACCTTTATTTCCAATTGCTAAATTTAATGCATCTACTAACGGTTTTTGAGACTCCTTTAAAGCATCTTGCGGAAGAGCTCCCATTGTAAGTAAAGTAATTGACATGTAAATAAGAAGAGCGATAATTAATCCGAAAATCGTAGCTTTTTTTACATCGCGCTGTGATTTTGCACGGTTAGAAAGCATAACCGCTGATTCAATACCGATAAATGCCCAGAGTGTTGCAATAGCAGCTGAATTGATTTGGCCACCTAACGAGATAGATTGTCCTGCTTCATTCATAAAGGTTTGACCGTCTCCGAAATTAGAAGCATTGAAAATGAATAATGTAATTACAATAAACATTGTAAATCCGATAATTTTTGCAATAGTAGCAAGTAGATTCATATTTCCAGCTCGATCAATATTTTGAGAAAGAATATATTGAATTCCCCATAGCATAAGGCTACATACAAGGAAAGTTAACCCTTTTCCGAGTTCTAGTGAAAATCCGTTTATTGAAAAAAGAATTTGCTTACTTTGTAAAACTGGAAAGAATGTTGATAAATATCCAGCAAAGGAAATAATAACAGATGCTGTTGCAGCCCAGTTAGCAGCCCAATATCCCCATGCCATACTATATCCTGCAACTTTACCAGCTTTTTTTGAAGGAAACATCGCTTGAGCATAGCTTTGTGGTCCAGCTTTTAATTCTGGTTTACGAATCGCTAAATTTCCAAATACAAGTGCAATCATAAATACGCCAAGGCCTGTAATACTCCATGCGAGTGTAGAACCCATTGGACCTGATACTTGTGCTAAATTTGCTGGAAGCATAAATACGCCACCGCCAACCATATTCCCGATAACAAATGCTGTTAAAACCCATAATCCCCATTTTTTCGTTTCCATTTTTGTTAACTCCTTTGTAGTAAGTTTTGCTTAAACATCATTTTTTACTAGCTTTTTGACAATAAAAAAAGAGCCATGTAGATAAAAAAATACCTACATGGCTCTTTTGCCAAAGCGTAGGTACAACGGGAATAACCCTTGTACCTACGCGTAATTTTTCCGCTAGGTTTCAAGGGTTACGTATGATGATGATGTTTTTGTGCAAATGTAACTACAGTTGTTGTATAAGTAAGCATAGTTCTTTGCTCCCTTTCTCCTCTGATTTTGAAGTTAGTATACTACATGTTTTTTTGAATGAAAAGAAAAATATAAAAATTTTTATAAAAATACGTTTTAAAGATTAAATATTTACCTATATTTTTCTTGTACTGGAAAATAAGTGAGAGATTGGCAGAAGAGTGAAGCATGTTATAATACATATAGAATTAGAAGGTGACAAGGGGCTATTGTAGATGATGAGTAAGTATGAACAAATTTATACAGAAATCAGTAAATCTATTGATAATAAACAATTAAAAGAGGGATGCAAAATCCCATCAGAAACAGAATTAATGAAGCAGTATGAGGCAAGCCGAGGCACGGTGAGAAAAGCTGTAGATTTACTGCAAGAGCGTGGATATGTGCAAAAAATTCATGGAAAAGGTGTTTTTGTTTTAAAGCGAAAAAATATTGAATTTAATTTTGGCGGTATTGTAAGTTTCCAAGAAGAAAATGAACGTTTGGGACGTCATTGTATTACGGAAGTTGTGGAAATGGACAAAGAAAAAGCCACAAAAGAAATTGCAAAATTATTAAATGTAAAAGAAAAAACAGAGATTGATCATATTAAACGTGTACGAAATATTGATGGAGAAAAAGTAATTTTAGATATAAATCATTTTGTATCTGAGTTTATTCCAGGATTAACGAAAGAAATTGCAACTGCATCGATTTATAAATACATCGAGAAAGAGCTTGGGCTACATATTAGTTATTCGCAGAGGGTAATTGAAGTACAGCCATGTACAGAGGATGACAGAAAGTATTTAGATTTAAATGGAACAGACTATGTTGTCGTTGTGAAAAACTTTACACATTTGTATGATGGAAGTCAGTTTGAATATACAGAATCACGCCACCGTTTAGATATTTTTCACTTTTCGGATGTGGCACGCAGGAAGTAAAGAGGTGGAACAAAATATTGTTTCATCTCTTTTTTTATAAAAAAAACACAAACTCGTATATACGAGTGTTGACTAACTTATATATACGAGTTAATATGTAATTGTAAACGGTATCAAAAAAAGAAAAGAGGGACGGGAATATGGGGAAAGACTATCGTAAAACAGCAGAGGAAGTGTTGCAGTATATTGGTGGGAAAGACAATATTGAACAAGCTGCACATTGTGTGACGAGGCTCCGTATCGCTTTAAAAGATGAAAGTAAAATAGATAATGATAAATTACAGTCTGTTTCATTAGTGAAAGGAGCATTTCATAACGCTGGTATATTTCAAGTTGTAATTGGTCCAGGGGATGTAGATCGTGTTTACGCTGAATTGATAACGCTTGCAGGTATGAAAGAATCGACTGTAGCTGATGTAAAAGACTCTGGAAATCAGAAGTTAAATCCAGCTCAAAAGTTTGTAAAAATATTTTCGGATGTATTTATGCCGATATTACCAGCGATCGTAACGGCTGGTTTACTAATGGGTATTAACAATCTATTAGGCGCAAAGGACTTATTTTTTGATGGGAAAAATTTATTAGATGTTTATCCGAACTTAGGCGGGCTTTGGGATTTAATTAATATGATGGCCAATACAGCATTCGTATTCTTACCAGCACTTGTCGGTTGGTCAGCAACGAAGCGTTTTGGTGGTAGTCCAATACTAGGGATTGTTATGGGATTAATGCTTGTGCACCCGGCCTTATTAAACGCTTGGGACTATGGAAAAGCAGCGACTGGTTTAGACGGACAAAAGATTGAGTACTTCGATATTTTAGGACTGTTCCAAATTGAAAAGGTAGGGTATCAAGGTCAAATCTTGCCGGTTTTAGTAGCTGCATTTGTGTTAAGTAAAGTAGAAATTTTCTTAAAGAAACATGTACCAAATGCAATTCAATTATTAGTTGTACCAATTACAACAATCGTTGTGACAGGTGTGTTAGCATTAGGAATTATTGGTCCGGTTACACGTCATATTGGAGATTTATTAACAGTAGGATTAGTAGGTGTATATGAAACAGTACCAGTAGTTGGAGCAGTATTATTTGGAGCGTTATATGCACCACTTGTAATTACAGGTATGCATCATATGTTTATTGCAATTGATTTACAATTGATTGCACAACATGGCGGTACATTTATTTGGCCGATGATTGCTCTTTCTAACATTGCGCAAGGTAGTGCGGCACTTGCGATGTTCTGGATTTCTAAAAATCAAAATGATAAAAGTATGGCATCAACATCAGCCATTTCAGCATACTTCGGTATTACAGAACCAGCGATGTTTGGTGTGAATTTACGAAATAAGTTCCCGTTTTATGCAGCGATTATAGGGTCTGCTGTGGCAGCGATATTCATTACATTAAATGGTGTATTAGCACCTGCTATCGGAATTGGGGGATTGCCAGCATTTATTTCTATCATTCCGAAATCGATTCCGATGTTTATTGTCGGAATGATTATTGCAGTTGTAATCCCATTTACTTTAACATGGTTATTTGCAAAAAGAGTGAAACAGAAGTAGGAGGAAGTTAAACATGAAGGATTGGCATAAAAGTGTAGTATATCAAATTTATCCGAAGAGCTTTAATAGTTATTACAATAGAGAAACCGGTGATATAAAAGGGGTTACAGAGAAACTAGATTATTTAAAAGAACTCGGAGTGGATTATATTTGGTTAACACCGATATACCAATCACCACAAAATGATAATGGATATGATGTAAGTGATTATTACAGCATTGATCCATCTTACGGAACGATGGAAGAGTTTGAAGAACTTTTAGCAGAAGCGAAAGTACGTAACATTGAAATTATGCTTGATATTGTTGTAAATCATAGTTCGACTGAACATAAGTGGTTTAAAGAAGCGAAGGAAGATAAAAATAGTCCATATCGTAATTACTATATTTGGCGTGATGAAAAAAATAATTGGCAGTCTAAGTTTGGTGGATCTGCTTGGAAATATGATGAGAAGACGGAGCAATATTATTTACATCTATTTGATGAAACACAAGCTGATTTAAATTGGGAAAATGAAAAACTGCGTGAAGAAGTATATGATATGATGCGCTTTTGGCTGGATAAAGGGGTAACGGGATTCCGATTAGATGTCATTAACTTAATTTCAAAAGACCAATGCTTTTTAAACGATGAAGGTAGTACTGCGACAAGTGATGGACGCAAGTATTATACAGATGGCCCGCGTGTTCATGAATATTTACAAGAGATGAACCGAAATGTTTTTGCAGGAAAAGATGTCATTACAGTTGGAGAAATGTCATCTACGACAATTGATAATTGTATTAAATATTCTAATCCTGAGCGTAATGAATTAAGCATGACGTTTAGTTTCCATCATTTAAAAGTAGATTATCCGAATGGTGATAAGTGGACGAAAGCAGAGTTTGATTTTATTAAATTAAAAGAGATTATGTCTAACTGGCAAATTGAAATGCAAAAGGGCGGAGGATGGAATGCGTTATTTTGGTGTAATCATGACCAGCCTCGCATCGTGTCACGCTTTGGTGATGATGGAAAGTACCGAAACAAATCTGCAAAAATGTTAGCGACAGCCATGCACATGCTGCAAGGAACGCCTTATATTTATCAAGGGGAAGAAATCGGTATGACGAATCCTAAATTTGAGTCCATCGAGCAATATCGTGATGTAGAATCGTTAAATATATACGATATAAAGCTAAAAGAAGGGCTATCAAAAGAAGAGATTATAGGGATTTTAAAGCAAAAATCTCGTGACAACTCTCGCACTCCGATGCAGTGGAATGAAGAGATGAACAGTGGTTTTACAACAAGTACACCTTGGATTTCAGCGGCTGAAAATTTTAAAGAAATAAACGTAGAGAAGGCATTAGAAGATAAAGAGTCCGTATTTTATCATTATAAAAAGTTAATAGAGCTTAGAAAAACGTATGATGTAATTACAGAAGGAGAATATGCTATTTTGGATAAAAATGATCCTAAAATTTGGGCATATACTCGTACTACAGAAAGTGAAGTACTACTTGTTATAAATAACTTCTATGGAGAAGAAATAACGTATTCAGTACCAGCGCACGTTCAGTTAGATGGAATGAAACAAGAAGTACTACTGTCGAATTATAAAGATGCCAGCAAGGATATTGCAAAACTTAACTTAAGACCATATGAATCAATTGTGTATCGATATACGAAATAAAAAGGTTGTATGCCCGAGCGGCATACAACCTTTTTATTTTAAGACACCACTATACAAAATGCTTACTTCTACTTCAGGTTTGAATTTTACTTTTGCATAATCTTTATTCCAATTTTTTTTCTTCCATAAGTTAGGATGATAAGCGATAAGATGTCTTCCAATACCGAAAGCATCACAATTTGCTTTTTGTAGTTTTCGTGTTATTTTTTTCGCTTCTTTCGTGAGTTGTTTAGAAAGTTCTTTATTTAGTTTTTCTCTATCGTCCATTGTATACATATTATCTCTCGGAGATTCAAGTGCTATAACTTTTAATTGGAGCTTAATGTGAGCATAAACATTTCCTTTTTTATCTGTTGTTATTTTTAAGTCGCGTTTTAATTTTCGATTACTAATTTCCATTGTTAAATAATCAGATGTCTTCTCAGATTCATCACTAGTCAGTTTTTGGGTTATACGGGCACTTGTTCCCATTTTTCCGGTTAATAATACGAATAAAACAGATTGTTGCAAAGGTAAATGCCCAGTTAATTTATCATTGTTAAATAAAGCTAACCCGTTTGTAACTACTTCTTTTCCTTTTATTTTTATAGAAGGAAGGGTAAAGTCTTTACCGGGATCTAACATTTTTGTAGCAGCTGTTTCTAAAGTTTCTTTTGGAAATACACTCATATCTTCTAAGCTTTTCACTTTTTTCTTTAGAAAATCTCCAATTAGTAAATTTCCTATTTTCTTTTTTTCGAGTATCTCCGATGTTTCACCATCTACTGCAATAAGTTTTACTAAAGCAGTTGGGTTTGTTGGATCTCGAAAGCTGACATCTAAATAGGGGAGTATACCCTTTTTTAGAATTTTGGTTCCGAGTAATTGAACACCATATTTAAAATAGCGAATATTCCCAGTCACATTTTTTTTTAGGGCATCGCCTGTATCCATTATGTTATGCCCGGTTGCTGAATATATTTCATTCTCAAATGAAGATTGCTCTCCGCTTGAACTTTTTACGAGCTCGATTGTTTGCTGGAGTTTATTCTCTTCCGTAATATCAGCTCCAACGCTATAAGCTAAACTTGCCTCCCTTAATGGTTCTTGATCCCAACAGCCAGAAAGGAGGGAACTAGCACATAATATTAAAAGTAATTTAACTCTTTTTGGGAACATACTGTTCTCCTTTCTTCTTTCTTATTATTGAATAAAGTAGAAATAAAAGAGGGAGAACAACGATGAAAATATAGGTGAACTTATCAGTGAAAGTTGAAATTACTTTTAATTCTTCAGGTGTATCTATAAATAAGGCTACACTAAAAGCAATAATACCAACGATTGGAACAGCCTTTTTATGATTAGCAAGGTTGAATATATGTCCAATTCCGATTGAAGCAGCGCAGTAATAACTAGCAATAGAAGCGACAACTGTTATCATCCAAATTGGGATGAAGATTAGGTCCGTTCGATCTATAATTCCAATATGCAAGGAGCGTAATAAGTAAGCAACTGGCTCTGGAATAAGCTCAATTTGCTTTGGACTAAATACGATAAAGCAAATCCAAACGGTAAAAGTATAAAAAAGAGTTACAAATCCATTGGCGATAGAAATGGCCTTCAGTTTTGCAATAGAACTCCCATTTACTTTTGGAAAAGCGATAAGAATAATTTCAAAACCATACATGGCTGTAATTGTTTCCTTGGATGCTTGAATTATATTCCACCATCCGGCTTCTGTAATAGGAAAAATATAAGAGAAATCAGCTCGTGAAAGCCCTAGGGCAATTAAAAGGGCCATTGGAATAATGAGAATAGAGGCCATGACATAAAATCGTACGATGACTTTAAATGTGTTATAAGCTACATAACAACAAGCTACTGTACATAATATGAGAATTGCAGACCACGGAGTTGCGTGTAAAACCCATACTTTAATGACGTTACAAGCATTCAACATAACCGTCATACCGATAAGGGTAAAATAAAAAACATAAGAAAAGCCCAATAGTTTTCCTAACTTATTACCAAATAGCATACAAACACTTTTATACATATCTGCATCAGGAAATCGTTTTAAGAAAAGCCACATAAGTAAAATAATAAGTTGAATGGCAAGCCCCGCAATGAGCGCAGAAATCCAACCACCACCTTTTGCTATCGGATGAAGCCGGTTAGGTAGAGATAGTATACCGACCCCAATTTGGCATTGAATAACGAAAAAGGTAAATTGAACAAGTGAAATTTTACTTTGCGTGTTTGTCACCGTCCTCATCCTCTCTCGTTACATGTTGGCGCTGCATTTTTTTCGGTTTTGGATCATGTGGTCTTTCCCAAAATGACCAAATTGGTAGTCTTATGAAAGAATCTTTCATATCTTTAATCCGCATCGGGGCAACAGGAGAAAGATATGGTGTATGAAATGAATGAAGCTGACATAAGTGAACGAAAGTTATAATGAGACCGAATGATATTCCTACATATCCGAATATGGCAGCAAGGAGCATTAATGGAAAACGAAGAATCCGAACTGCTGAACTCATATCGTTTGATGGAACGAGAAAAGATGAGATTGCAGTTAAAGCTACAACGATGATCATTGTGTAAGAAACGAGTCCAGCTTTTACAATTGCATCCCCAATTACTAAACCACCTACAATACCGATTGTTTGTCCAACGCGGCTCGGCAAGCGAATACCAGCTTCTCGTAATAACTCGAAAATTAACTCCATTAAGAGAGCTTCAAAAATAGGAGGAAGCGGTACTTTCTCTAATGAAGCTTTAATCGTATACACAAGTTCGAGCGGTAACACATCAGGATGAAAAGCAACAGTTGCAATATATAAAGCTGGTAAGAGAAAGGCAATTAAAAAACTTACTAAGCGAATCATTCGGACGAAAGAACCGACAATCCAACGGTTATTATAATCATCTGGTGATTGATAGAAAGCAAATAACGTAACAGGAACGATGAGCGCTGTTGGATCTCCATCAGATAAAATAGCAACACGCCCTTCCATTAAATTAGCAACAGTTCTATCTGGACGCTCTGTATTTAATTGCTGTGGAAATGGGGAGAAAGACGTATCCTCTATAAATTCTTGTATGTATCCTGGTGGCATAAGTGCATCCGTTTTAATGGTTTCCAATCTTCTTTTCACTTCTATAACTAAATCGTCATTCGCTATATTTTGCATATAAGTAATTGCCACTTTCGTGTGCATTTCTTCACCGAGTGTAAAATACTTAACAACTAAATTTGGACTCTTAATGAGTTTACGAATAGAGGTTAAATTAGTTGCTAGATCCTCTACAAAACCAGTATGTGGACCGCGCACAACTCCTTCATTATCAGGCTCTGCTATATCTCTCTTTAAAGATAAGGTTGTTTCGAAAATACAAAAACTGTCGACGTGTTCATGAAAATATAAGGATTTACCTTGTAATAAAAGTTGTATCCCATAATTTAAATTCGTTTCTTTTTTCATATTTAACGTAGAAAAAGCTTTATCTAAAGATAAATCTGATCGCGTTAATAATGGCTCAAGGACTAACTGATGAATTAGATTTGGATCTGCTAAAGATTCGATATATAAGATTGCTCCTTTTCCGTTTTGAAAAGGGAGATCTAATTTTTTTATATCATCAGAATGAGAAAGTTTATTTTCAATGTAATTAATGTTCTCCGGAAGTGATGGAAACATATGCTTTTGTTTTTTACTCTCTTGTTGTTCTTTTCGCTCTGTCATAATTTCCACCTCTCTTAAAGTGCAATTGTTTCTGTTAATTTTTGTCGTTTGTGAGAAATTTATGCTTGAATTATTTTAAAAAAAGAGGATTGAAGGTTACGTTACATTGTCTTTTGTGCATTATTCAATTTCATAGCAGTACTTCTAACATTTGTGTCGAATTAAGAAGATATATAGGAGGGATATATATGGAAATAGCTGTAGAACGTGTTTTTACGAAAGAGATTTTAAAAAGAGCAGCGAATTTGTTTCATGTAACAGTGGAAGAAAAGCCACTTGGAGATTTTGAGAATTATATTTTTAAGGCGAAGGGTGATAATGATGAAGATTACGTATTACGTTTAACACATTCTTCTCATCGTTCTAAACAAGAGGTAGAGGCTGAACTAGATTTTTTACGATATGTTGCGGAGAATGGGGCAAAGGTAGCAGGACCTCTTTATTCAACGTCTCGAAATCTCGTAGAAGAAATCGTAGCAGAGGATGGAACGTTCTTTTCCGCTTCTTTATTTACATATGCAAAAGGTGAGCAAGTAAAAGGAGAGGAATCGCCTTATTGGGGCGAGCCTCTCTTTGAAGCATGGGGAAAAGCGATTGGGCAACTGCATCGCCTTACAATGGAATATCCTAAAACAGACTACCGTGATACGTGGGAAGAAGACGAAAGTGGAATTGTTAATGAATTAGAAGATGGTCAAGTGAAAAAGATTGCAGCGGTACTAATGGATGAAATTAAGGCCCTTCCAGTTGAAAGAGAAACGTTCGGTCTTATGCACGGTGATATCCATCAAGGTAATTTTCATTATGATGGTAAAGAGCTAACAATCTTTGATTTTGATGATGCGGCTTATAATTACTTTATACATGATTTAGCGATGGTTCTATACTACTCTGTTCTATTTACAACGTGGACAGCAGAAGAGAAGACAGATTTTGCTCGTAAACAGTTACAAGTGTTACGAAAAGGATATGAGTATGAGTACAGGCTGGCGGATAGTTGGTATGAATCGTTGCCACTATTTTTACGTTTACGTGATATAGGTTTATATGGAACGCTTCAGAAGAAGTTTAAAGGGAAAGATATGCCTGATAACTTCTTGAAATTATCAGAAGAGCTATACGAAAGAATTATTAAAAGAGAAGCAATTGTGAATATATAATACATTTAGTTCAAAACAAAGTATATAAAACAAATATATACTTTGTTTTTTTATACAAAAATATGTTTACTTTATTAAAATAATATTGTCCTAGATTCGGTATGCACTTATAATTTTATATATATTCTGAATATTCTTTATAAAGAAGGAGGGGGAATGTTGGAAACTTTCGTAAATTGGTTAAATAATATTGTTTGGAGTCCAGCACTTGTTTATTTATGTTTAGGAGTAGGTTTATATTTTTCTATTCGAACGAAGTTTTTACAAGTAAGGCACGTAGGAGAAATGGTGAAGCTGACATTTCAAGGAGAAAAATCAGAGGCTGGTGTTTCTTCATTCCAAGCGTTAGCACTTTCGTTATCAGGACGTGTTGGGACAGGGAATATCGCTGGGGTAGCAACAGCGGTTGCATTCGGTGGACCAGGAGCTGTATTTTGGATGTGGGCAGTAGCCTTTTTAGGGGCAGGATCAGCTTATGTAGAATCAACACTCGCGCAAATATATAAGACGAAACATCAAGGGCAGTTTCGTGGTGGACCTGCTTATTACATCGAAAAAGGTCTAGGAGTTAAATGGTATGCTTTAGTATTCGTTGCAGCGACAATTCTTGCAACAGGACTTTTACTACCAGGCGTACAAGCAAATAGTATTGCTGTAAGTTTAGAAACGGCTTTTGGTATTAATACTACCGCATCAGGGGCTATATTAGTTGTTGTATTAGCTCTTATCATTTTCGGTGGAGTAAAGCGAATTGTTAACGTAGCGCAAGTTGTCGTACCTTTTATGGCAATAGGCTATATTTTAGTAGCTTGCGTCATTGTTGCTATGAATATTGAAAAATTGCCAGAAGCATTTATGTTAATTATAAGAAGTGCATTTGCATTAGAAGCTGCTTTCGGTGGTATTATCGGTTTAGCAATCTCTTGGGGGGTAAAACGTGGTATTTATTCCAATGAAGCAGGACAAGGGACTGGACCACACGCAGCAGCAGCAGCCGAAGTATCACATCCAGCTAAGCAAGGTTTAGTGCAAGCATTTTCCGTTTACATTGATACATTATTTGTTTGTTCAGCAACAGCATTTATGATGATTATTACAGGCATGTATAACGTATTTGATGCAAGCGGAAAAAACTTTATCGTTAATAAACTAAATGGTGCTCAGCCAGGACCAGGATATACACAGGCGGCGGTAGAATCTGTTTTCCCTGGATTTGGAAACGGTTTCGTTGCAATCTCGTTATTATTCTTCGCGTTTACAACAATTATGGCGTATTACTACATTGCAGAAACGAATATTGCGTACTTAAATCGTGATAAAGACCGTCCTTGGATGTCTATGGTACTAAAGTTTGTATTTTTAGGAGCTGTATTCTATGGATGTATAAAAACAGCAGCAACGGCTTGGGCTTTAGGCGACATTGGGGTAGGAATTATGGCATGGGTAAATATCATTGCGATTTTACTATTACAAAAACCTGCATTAGTCGCATTAAAGGATTATGAAAAACAGAAAAAAGAAGGAAAAGATCCAGTATTCGATCCAGGGCCATTAGGAATTAAAAATGCTGATTTTTGGGAGCATGAATACGGGAAAGATAAGAAAGAAGAAGTATCTTAACAGAATAGAAATGAAGAAGCAAAGGGGAAACTCTTTGCTTTTTTTTATGGACAAATTGAAGCTAAAAGTTATTTTTGGGACTATTTTTGAATATAAAAAGAATGTACATGCATTGTTAGGGGAAGGGGGAGTATGTTGATAGAATTTCGTAATGTAAATAAATATTATGGTAACTTTCAAGTTTTGAAAAATATTAATGTGCAAGTGAAAAAAGGCGAAGTGGTAGTAGTTGTTGGGCCTTCAGGATCAGGAAAAAGTACATTGCTTCGATGTATAAATCAATTAGAGGCAATTACAGATGGAGAATTAATTGTACAAAATACAGAGGTACACAATAAAAAAACGGACATGAATGAATTGCGGCGAAATATTGGGATGGTCTTTCAACATTTTTATTTATATCCACATAAAACGGTTCTTCAAAATATTACATTAGCACCGATTAAAGTAAATAAAGTTTCCAAAGAAGAAGCAGAGAAAACAGCAATGCTTTATTTAGAGAAAGTAGGAATCCCAGAGAAGGCTAACGTATATCCACATCAATTATCAGGAGGACAACAGCAACGGGTGGCAATTGCTAGAGGACTTGCAATGCAGCCGGAAATTATGCTATTCGATGAGCCTACGTCTGCTCTTGATCCAGAGATGATTGGAGAGGTACTTGATGTTATGAAAGCACTGGCTAAAGAAGGGATGACAATGGTCGTTGTCACGCATGAAATGGGATTTGCTAGAGAGGTAGCAGATAGGATCTTATTTATGGATGATGGTCAAATTATTGAAGATACAACACCGGCGCACTTTTTTGCAAACCCTGAACAACAAAGAGCTCGTTTATTTTTAAGTCGGGTGCTAAATCATTAGAGGAGGAATTTTATGCTTAAAATGAAAAAATTATTTACTTTAATCGTATTTTCATGTTTATTCGTGCTTGTTGTTGCTGGTTGCGGAAGTAAGAAAGATGAGGCAAAGGAAACAAATACGAAGCAAGGCGGGGCTGTTGAACAAATTAAGAAACGAGGGAAATTAGTAGTCGGGGTAAAGAATGATACGAATTTATTTGGATTGAAAAATCCTTCAACAGGGCAGGTAGAAGGATTCGATGTTGATGTCGCGAAGGCACTTGCGAAAAAGATTCTTGGAGATGAAAAGAAGCTAGAGCTGAAAGAAGTAACGTCTAAAACACGTATTCCAATGCTGAAAAATGGTGATATTGATGCAATTATTGCAACAATGACAATTACGGAAGAACGCAAAAAAGAAGTGGATTTTTCAGATGTATATTTTAAAGCAGGACAATCGTTACTTGTGAAAAAAGGAAGCAATATTAAGAGTGTCGATGATATAAAACAAGGCGTTAAAGTATTAGCTGTAAAAGGGTCAACATCTACAAATAACATTCGTCAAAAGTCACCAGAAGCGACTGTATTAGAGTTTGAAAATTATAGTGAGGCATTTACAGCGTTAAAGGCAGGTAAAGGTGATGTGTTAACGACAGATAATGCGATCCTTTACGGAATGGCAAAACAAGATTCTAATTATGAAGTAGTAGGAAAAATTTTCACAGATGAACCGTATGGAATTGCAGTGCAAAAAGGGGCAGATGATTTAACGAAAGAGATTAATACTTTAATTAAAGACATGAAAGCAAGCGGAGAGTATGACAAATTATATGAGAAATGGATTGGACAAAAACCAGAAAAGTAGATAGTAAAAGTGAGAGGATGAGAGTACTCATCCTCTTCTTGTAAAGAAAGAGGGGAGAATATGTGCCTGATTTTTCTATATTAACGAATAACATTGATATGTATTTAGAAGGATTTAAATATACAGTTATGTCTAGTGTAATTGCATTGATAGGTAGTTTTATTTTAGGAGTAATTTTGGCAGTAATGCGTATTGCACCTATTCGTATTTTAAATTGGATAGGATCAGCTTTTGTGGAGTTTGTAAGAAATATTCCACTCGTATTAATTGCATTTATATTCTATTTTGCTTTACCTGTAATAGGAATTACTTTAAATGGTTTTGTAGCAGGAACAGTTACGCTTACGGTATATACGGCAGCTTTTATTGCAGAAGTAATTCGCGCTGGTATTTTATCAGTTGCGAAAGGGCAAATGGAAGCTGCTCGCTCTTCAGGGCTAACGTATGTGCAGGCGATGTATTATGTTGTCTTACCACAAGCTGTGAAAATTGTAATTCCCCCTTTAGGAAACCAGTTTCTCAATTTAGTTAAAAACTCCTCAATACTTGGAATCATTGCTGGTGCTGATTTAATGTATCAAGGAGATTTAATTTCAACGAAGACGTTTGTTACGTTTGATGTTTATATATTTGTCGGGATGTTTTATTTAATATTAACAATTCCGCTCAGTATGCTAGTGCGTTATTTAGAAAAACGCTTAGCAAAGGAGGCGGTGTAAATGGATTTCAAGGGAGCAATTACAGGAGATCATATTCTATTTTTATTAAAAGGATTACTTATAACATTAGAGGTAGCGCTCATAGCAATTGTACTTAGTTTTATTATTGGAAGTGTAATCGGTATATTGCGCTACACGAAAATACCTGTCGTCTCACAAATATTAGGAGTTATAGTTGAAGTGATTCGAAACTTACCACTACTGTTAATTATATTTTTCACGTATTTTGCACTTCCAGAAGCAGGCTTGAAATTAGAAATTATAACAGCTGCAATTGTTGCTTTAACAATATTTGAGGCAGCAATGATATCTGAAATTGTTAGAAGTGGTTTATTGTCTATTGAAAAAGGGCAGGTTGAAGCCGCAAGATCTTCGGGATTAACTTATGTGCAAGCGCTGTGGCATATTATTTTGCCACAAGCATTAAGGAGAATGGTTCCGCCGCTTGTCAGTCAATTTATTTCATTGCTGAAGGATACGTCGCTAGCGGTTGTTATATCACTCCCTGAGCTTATGCATAATGCTCAAATTATTAGCGGACAAAATGTGAATTACATGATTCCAACATTTATATTAGTAGCTTGTATGTACTTTATCGTAAATTATAGTTTATCAATTTTATCGAGAAGATTAGAACTTCGTTGACTCTTACAATATATGTAAGAGTTTTTTCCTTGTTTCTCCTTATTTTCCTCTAAATAGAATCTAAATCTTGCAATAATTCGATTTTTATATTATTTTATCAGAAAAGTTTTAATTTTATATAGAAAATGTAATCGCTTTCGTGTATATTTTTATTATCAGAAAATTTTAACAAGATATAGGGGTATTGGTAGGGGGAGGATTTAGATGCAGCAACCAACGAATGAGAAATTACATCGCACGATGAAGAGTAGACATTTATTTATGATCGCACTTGGTGGTGTAATCGGAACTGGTTTTTTCTTAGGTTCAGGTTACACTATTAATCAGGCTGGACCAGGGGGAGCCATCCTTTCATATTTAGTAGGCGGATTTATTATGTATTTAACAATGCTTTGTCTTGGAGAGTTAACGGTAGCGATGCCGGTTTCAGGATCTTTCCAAAAGTATGCAACGAAGTTTATTGGACCAGGAACGGGCTTTATGATTGGCTGGTTATACTGGCTTGGCTGGGCAGTAACAGTGGGGCTAGAATTAACGTCAATCGGTTTAATGATGAAAAGATGGTTTCCAAATGTTGATGTTTGGGTATGGTGCTTTGTATTCGGTGTTATTTTATATGCTTCAAACGCAATTTCGGCAAAAAGTTATGCTGAATTAGAATTTTGGTTTTCTAGTATTAAAGTAATTACAATCCTTGCATTTGTTGTTCTTGGTGGTAGTGCATTATTAGGATTTATATCATATGACGGAAAAGAAGCAGCACCTCTTTTCTCTAACTTTGTAAGCGATGGTGGACTTTTCCCGAATGGACTAGCTGCCGTACTACTTACAATGATTACAGTTAACTTCTCATTTCAAGGAACAGAGTTAATCGGAATTGCAGCGGGAGAAAGTGAAAATCCAGAAAAAACAATTCCACGTGCGATCCGTAATACAGTATGGCGCATTATGTTATTCTTCATTTTAACAATGACAATTTTAGTAGGATTAATTTCTTGGAAAGAAGCAGGTGTAATTGAAAGTCCATTCGTAGTCGTATTTGATAAAATTGGTATTCCATACGCAGCTGATATTATGAACTTCGTTATTATTACTGCGTTATTATCTGTAGCGAACTCTGGATTATATGCAGCGACGCGTATACTATGGTCACTTGCAAATGAGGGAATGGCACCAACTTCCTTCCAGAAAGTAAATAAGCGTGGTATTCCAATTACAGCGCTAGTCGTAACGATTGCGGTAGCTGGATTATCTCTATTCACAAGTTTCCTTGCAGAAGATACAGTATACATGTATTTATTATCGATAGCTGGTTTATCGGCTGTTTCAAGTTGGATCATTATTGCTCTATCGCAACTTCGCTTTAGAAGTCAGTATATAAAAGGCGGAGGAAAGTTAGAGGACTTAAAGTATAGAACACCACTATACCCGATTGTTCCAATTTTAGCTTTAATTACAAATAGCATTGTTGTTATTAGTTTAGCGTTTATTCCTGAACAAAGAATGGCGTTATACTGTGGTATTCCATTTATCATTTTCTGCTATATATATTATTATATTAGTAAGAAACGGCAGAAACCGATGAAAGTGGAGATGGAAAAAACAAATGAAACTAACAATCAAACACGATGATATAGAAGCAGATTTATCGTATGGTCAATTAGCGATTGGAAAAGAAAACGGTTATTCACCGTTACAATTACTCGTTTCTTCTATCGCAGGGTGTAGTGCAATTGTCTTTCGAACGATTTTAGAAAAGAAACGTATTCCATACGATACGTTTACAATCGAAACTGAAGTTGGTAGAAGTGAAGCTTTATCGAAGCCAGTTGAAAGTGTTCATTTGCACTATAAAATTAAAGCACAAAATGTTACAGAAGAGCAGCTGGACAAGGCGCTGCAACTTGCAGTGAAAAATTGTACGATTGTTCAATCTGTAAAAGATAGTATAAAGGTTACGGAAACAATTGAACTAATAAAATGAAACATAAAAACGTGAGAATACGGCTCTCACGTTTTTATGTTTTTAATAAAGGGGGAAATATGATGGAATGTTTAGGGTGTAAATTAGCAGGCGGAGAGGAAATTATATATAAAATATATGAAGATGATTATGTAACTTGCTTTTTAGATCATGCGCCTTTCTACCCAGGACATACTTTAATTGTGCCAAAGCAACATGTTGTAGAAGTAGACGAATTAGATGATGTTGTAGCAAAATCCGTTATGGATGCTTCTAAGCTTATTGCAAAAGCGATTAAGATAGTATATAAACCTGACGGAGTTACAGTTTGTCAAAATGGTGGAGTATTTAACGAGTTAACACATTATCATATGCATGTCGTACCAAGATATAAAGAGCGTTCGTTTGCTGAGTTTTATATGGTACAACCGGGACAAAAGAAGAATCATAATTTGGAAGAAATAAAGACGTTGTTAAAAGAAGAGATAGAGAAAATACTGCACACTAAAAAGGCGTAAGAGAATTTCTCTTACGCCTTTTTAGTCTTCATACATATGTAAAACTTCTTTCGCACGCATACGTAAACCATCTATCAATTCTATCGGTTCTAAAACTTTTGCATCTTTTCCGAGTCTATAAAATAAAGGGGTAATAAAATTGATTTCTCCTTTATCAATTGTTGAATGTATATATCCGGTCCCGTTTTCGTTTGTTACAACGAATTCTTCAAGGTAAGGCACGCTTTTACATTGGCGTACGCCTTCTGTTGACAGTAAAACATGTAACTGAGTAGGATTATGTACTACGTGAGAGTTAGAGGCAAACCACTCTTCTAAATTCATGAATGTATCTTCATTTTCTTCCGTTAATAATATAGAAAGAATACGATCGACGCGATACAGTAATGTTTTTTCTACATTAAAATCATAAGCAGGTAAATACCATAAACCATCATGCGCATATACACCGATAGGATGAACGTGTTTTGTTTTGATCCTTGATTTAGATTCGTATTGAAAGTGTAAATTTTTATTTTCAATAGCCGCTGTTAACACTTCGTTTAAAAGTGGTGTCTCAATTGTTCTTTTCGGATTCCAAAAGGCGATATAAGAACGTATTTTGTCAACTTTAGCTTTCGCATCATGTTGTAGGGAGCTATATAGTTTATGTGTAACGGAATTTATTTCTGTGTTAAAAGGCAAGTCTCTGTAGTAGCTTAAAGATTGAAAGGCAAAAAAGATAGAGACTGCTTCTTCTTCGGTAAATAAAATAGGTGGAATTACTCTATTCGTTAATACTTTATATCCTCCGTTGCGACCTTGTTCAGCGTAAATGGGTAATCCCATATCACTTAAATCTAAAATGTATCTATGGACAGTACGAACAGAAATATTAAATTCATCGGCTATTTCTTGAGCTGTAAATGCTTTTTTCGCAGAAGCAAATATAAGAATATCTAATAAGCGTTTAGCTTTTGACAAATGTATCACCTTTTTTCTTTTTAAACATGACATAAATTGTCGTGTTTTATTGTTAGTATATTGTTTACATCATAATGTTATCAAGATGAGGTATAAGGAGGAAAAAATATGTCACGTGAAATAGTTTTATTTATTGCGGCGAGCTTAGATGGATATATTGCGAAAGAAGATGATGATTTACAGTGGTTAATGGAAACCGAAGGAGAGGGAGATAACGGTTATACAGAAATGTACGAAACTATTGATACAATAATTATGGGAAAAAGAACGTATGATTATGTAGTAGAGCATATAGAACCATTCCCGTATTTAGATAAAAAATGTTATGTTTTTTCTAACTCAGAAAAAGGTTCAAACGAACACGTGGAGTTTGTAAATGAAGATGTAGTGGAGTTTACAAAAAGGTTAAAAGCACAAGAAGGATCTAAAATATGGATGGTTGGTGGAGGGAGTCTCTTAAGAGAGTTCTTTAAGAATAATCTAATTGATGAATATGTTGTTACGATTACACCTCACATATTAGGTTCTGGAGTTCCGTTATTTCAAGACAAGAACCCGGAAATTAATTTAACTTTAACGGATACGAAACGTTTTGGGCAATTTGTAAATTTATATTATAAAGTAAAGTGATAAAAAACACGACTATTGATGATAGTCGTGTTTCTTTATGGATGGTAATGAAATTATAAAGCAAGACCCATAATCGACTTCGCTCGTTACAGTAATATTTCCGCCGTGTAGTTCTACAATTTCTTTTACGATAGATAGTCCTAAACCAGTTCCGCCTGTAGCTCGTGTTCTCGCTTTATCAACTCGATAAAAACGATAGAAAATGTGAGGGAGGTCTTCAGGCGGAATACCTTCGCCTTCATCTTCAATTGTAATGAAAATACGTCTATGTTCTTCTGTAACAGAAATGTTTATATGAGAATGTTCTTTTGAATGCCTATAAGCGTTATTTAAAATGTTTATTATAACTTGTTCAAATCGCTGTTCATCTAAGTTTACTACCAGTGTAGGAGGACAAGAGAAAGAAACTTTAATGTACCTTTCTTTATACATAGCGTTAACTTTTTTGGCTATGCGAGTAAGGAAGGTGTGTAAATGTACTTCCTTTACTTGAATAGAAAAGTTATGTTGTTCCATTTGTGCAAGTGAAAATAAATCTTGAACTAAGTTTGTAATGTAATCAGACTCATCTTTTATAATAGATAAATATCGCAAACGTTGCTCAGGAGATGTGGTCTCTTTTAAAGCAATGTCAGCGTAACCTCTTACGTATGTTAATGGTGTTCGTAATTCGTGAGCAACACTTGCTAGAAATTCACTTCGCTCTGTTTTCATATAATGTAAATCATTTGCGAGCGTTTGAATAGATGATGCTAGTTCACCAATTTCATCATTTCGAGTAGTCGTTAATGAAACGGACAAATCGCCTTTACTCATTTTTTCAGTTGCATGTTTCATGTGTAACAATGGTTTTGTTAATAAACGTGATAATAGGAAAATTGTGATGACTGTGAGTAGAAACGTGATGGCGCCAGCAATAATGAATTGTTTCGTTAATCCATTTACCAACTTTTCAATGGATTTTGTTCCAAGAAACATATACACATACCCTTCATGTTTTCCAGCTACTATGATAGGACTAACTGTACATATATAATTAGATGTTTTCCAATGATTTTCTATAATCGCTCCGTTATGGTCTGTTCGAGTCTGCATGCTACTAATGTGATTTTTTATAGTCGTGTTTATTTCGTTAGATTTAGCTAGCACTTCTTTATTTGTATTTGTAATAACGACAGTTGTTTCAGCTTCAGATTCCATTAATGCTACGTGAGAGATGGTTTGCTCATCGTAATATTTTTCAAGTACATCTCGATGACTATTTCCTCGCTTTAATAAAGCTGTCATTTCTTCATTTACTCTAGTGTTTACGAGACTATAATAGAGCAAAATAAAGAGAACACTTTCAATTAAAAGTGTAACAATTAAAAAATAAAATCCGAATTGAATTGAAATTCGTTTCATCGTTTTGCCCCTTACTGTTCAGTATCAACCCATCGATAACCTACTCCATACACGGTTTTTAAATGATGATCAATAGGGAAATTTGCTTTTCGCAATTTATCACGTAAATTACGAATATGCGAATCGACTGTGCGATCTTCTGTATTTGTGTTTAATCCCCAAATTCGTTCGATGAGCTGATCACGGTTTAATACGTAGTTCACATGGCGTAAAAATAATCCGAGTAAAGAAAATTCAATTGGTGTGAGAAGGAGTTCTTCACTATGGACAGAAACGAAGTGTTTTGTTTCATCCCATACAATACCGTGATATTGGATTTGTTTATGTTCATTTGTACGTCTTAAAACGGCTTCAATTCTTGCGAAAAGTTCTTCTTCATGGAAAGGTTTCGTTACGTAATCATCGGCTCCAAGTTTTAATCCTTGAACGACATCTACTGTTTGATCACGAGCTGTAACCATAATAATAGGAATGTTACTAAAAGATCGGATTTTTTTGCACGTTTCCCATCCGTCCATCTTTGGCATCATAATATCGAGTAAAACAAATTTAAAGTTTCGATTTTCTATATGTAAAATAGCTTCTTCTCCTGAAGTCGCACATACGCATTTATATCCAATTGGGGTAAGATAAAGCGTTAATAATTCAAGCATTCTCGGTTCATCGTCTACGAGCAGTATATCAATCATAGAGAGCCCTCCATAGTTATAATCGTTACTTAAAGTGTAATGCAAAATCATGAAGAAATGGTGCAGATTATGATGCGTCTGCATAATTTCTTCAGAATTGCTTGTTATTGTGGAGTTGAAATTACATTTTAGGTAATCATATTGGCTCAAAAATGATTAATACGGAGGCGGTATAGTGAAAAAAATGACCCAAATTTTTGGGATAACAATAATTACAGCAGTTGGTCTTGCTGCATGCGGACAAACGAATACAGACCATAAAAACCATGAATCTACAAAAGAGAAGAAAACAGAGCAAAAGGAAATGAAAATGAATCAGGAGGTAACGGCGCCAAAAGAAATGAACGAAGGTGCATCTAATGATTTATTAACGACAAGTCTAAAAAATGTGACGAGGTTAAATACAAATGACCCCCTAAAAATGGCAGTATTAACTTCGCAAACGATATGGCCAGCAACTCATAAGGAGAACCAGCCAGGTGCTGTTATTTTAGTACCAGCAAGCGAGTGGCAATTAGGTATTGCGAGTGCAGACCTTATTCATCATCCGAATAACGGGCCGATTTTATTTATAGAAAAAGAAAAGATACCGGAAATGACGTTAAAAGAAATAAAACGATTAAATCCAATCGGAACGAAAGACGGAACACAAATTATGGTGATGGGAGATGTAGGTACTAGCGCGCTTGAACAATTAAAAGGTTATAAAGTAAAACAAATAAAAGAAACGGATCCAGCTATATTTGCGAAGGATGTTGATAAGGAGTATGCCGATATAACAGGAAGCTACCCAAATAGTGTTATTATTGGTTCGTCTGCAGAAGAAGGCCGTTTATATACAACACCCGCTGTAAATTGGATTTCTCATATGCCGGAACCACTACTCTATACAGAAAAGAATAAAGTGCCAGAAGCGACAATAGAGGCATTAAAAATGAGAAAAGACAAAGCAAATATATATGTATTAGGGCCAGAAAAAATTGTTTCAAAAGAAGTGGAAAAAGAGCTGAGCAAATACGGGAAAGTAACGCGTATTAGTGGAGAGACTCCAACAGAAAATTCGGTTGCGTTTGCGAAATTTAAAGATGAAAAAACAAAATTTGGCTGGGGATTCACAAAACCTGGTCACGGTTTATCATTTGTTTCAAGCAAAACACCAGATTTAGCAGTTGCTGGGGCACCTTTTTCACATATGGGTAAACACGCACCTGCTGTCTTGTTAGAAGAAGGGAAAGCTTCACAACCAGTGTATGACTTCCTTGCAAGCATTCAGCCGAAGTTTAAAGATGATCCAACACTTGGACCATATAATCATGGCTTCTTATTAGGAAGTACGAGTGATATTTCATTTGAAACACAAGGAATACTAGATGAGAGGTTAGAAATTGTTCAGGAAAGTGGTCAAGGACACGGTGGACATTAATGAAATGAGCAAAGACGCTACTGATATAGCGTCTTTTTTTATTTTTCTCGACAAAATATGACAAAAAAGTTGTAACTGTTTCTGTTATGATAGTTTCGGAAATCTTACATTTTACATAATCGGAGGAAAAGAAATGTATAAAAAATTGGGTACTATTGCTTTAACAGGTGCACTTGCTTTTAGTTTATCTGCTTGTGGTGAAACTGAAGTTAAAGAAGTGAGTAAAAACGATGCTCCTAAACAGGCTGAAAAGAAAGATAAAAAGGAAAAAGCTGAAAGCAAGATTTATAAAATTGGAGATACGGTAGAAGTTAATGGCTTACAACTTACTTTCAGTTCAGCTAAATTCGTTGAGCCTAACGAATACGTAAAAGCTGAAAAAGGGAAAGTACTAGAAATCGCTTTTAATGCTAAAAATAATGGCAAAAAAGATATATATTTTGGAACTTCTGAATTAAAAATTGCTGATACTAACGGCAACCAATTCAAAGAGTACTTTGGTGGGGAAAATACGTTTATAAACGAAAATATTGCGCCAGGTAACCAAATTACAAACAAAATGTTATTTGATGTACCAGAAGGCGATAAGTTTGTTGGTACATTTAAACCTACATTTACATTTGACGAGAAATCAGTGAAATTTGAATTTGAAGTTGCTAAATAAGGAGAGATTAAAATGAAGAGAACAGCTGAATTTGTATTAGGTCTTATTGGAGGTATTTTTGGTATTATTTGTGCATTTGTTGCTTTATTGATCGGCGGTATGGGAGCTGCTTTTGAAGCTGATGGAGCGAATACTGTTATTGGTTTAGGTTGGGGAGCTGTGGCTCTATCAATCTTAGGAATTGTTGGATCTGTTATGGTAAGAAGTAAAGCGAAGGTTGGCGGTATTATGATGACTGTGGCTGCTATCGGTGGATTTATTTGTATTTCTATAATTTACTTATTACCAGGCGTATTATTATTAATCGGTGGGTTAATGGGCATATTCCGTAAGGATAAAGCAACTGTATCTGCATAAAATGAGCACTCGAAAGAGTGCTTTTACTAATTTCATTAAATTAGCATAAACTCCTCTAATCCTAAACCCTCAAAACTAAACCTCATATATGAAGTGGAAATATCTATAGAACTGTAAATGAATTTCCTTGGTAGCTAATATCTTGATCCTTGGACTATTCAATTAAATGAGCTGAATTACATGTGCATTTTGCATCCATCCAAACAAAGTTCTCTTCATTTGACATACGGTAGAATCCGAAATCATTGTACGATAAGTCAACAATAGGTAATAGTATATTTAAAGTCTTCCTGATATTCTCAGAAAAGAAGCTACGAAGGTAATATCTTTTTTAGGAAACTTTTACATAGTAAAAAATCTTCTACTCGTTATATAATAGCTTTCGTGCAGTCGGCTGATTTTCTTATGGAGAAAATCAAATGATAAAGGAGTAGAGGAGTGGTATTTTGTTTCAAACGATAAAAAATGATTGGTTTTCTAATGTGAGAGGGGACGTGTTATCAGGAATTGTCGTTGCTTTAGCATTAATTCCTGAAGCGATAGCCTTCTCTGTTATCGCTGGTGTGGATCCGACCGTTGGACTATACGCAGCCTTTTGTATTGCAGTTACCATTTCATTTGTTGGCGGAAGAACTGGGATGATTTCAGCTGCAACAGGTGCAATGGCATTATTAATGGTGACGCTCGTTAAAGATCATGGTTTGCAATATTTATTTGCTACAACAATATTAACAGGTATTGTCCAAATTATTTTTGGCGTGTTCAAACTGAGTTCATTTATGAAGTTTGTCCCTAAGTCAGTTATGAGTGGTTTTTTAAATGCCCTTGGAATTTTAGTTTTTACAGCGCAATTACCGCATTTTAAAAATGCAAATTGGCAAATGTATGCACTTGTCGCATTAGGTCTTGTAATTATATATGTATTTCCACGTGTTACGACGGCTGTCCCGTCTACACTGATTTCCATTATTATTGTGACGAGTATTGCACTTATGAGCGGATTACAGTTGAAAACAGTAGGGGATATGGGAAGCTTGCCGAAAGAATTACCATTCTTTAGCATTCCTGACGTGCCTTTTACAGTTGAGACATTAGGGATTATTTTACCGTATGCAGTTATGCTTGCAATTATCGGTTTACTAGAATCATTATTAACAGCTTCAGTTTTAGATGATATGACGCATACGGAAAGTAATAAGCATAAAGAGGCACGCGGTCAAGGAATCGCAAACATTGTTGCTGGTTTCTTCGGAGGAATGGCAGGTTGTGCAATGATCGGTCAATCTGTTATTAATATTAAATCAGGTGGACGAGGTCGCCTATCAACATTTGTAGCGGGCGGATTTTTAATCGTATTACTATTTGTTTTAGGAGATTATGTCGTTCATATTCCGATGGCAGCTTTAGTTGCAGTTATGATTATGGTTTCAATCGGAACGTTTGATTGGAACTCTGTAACAACAATTCATAAAGTACCAAAAGGAAACGCATTTGTTATGATCGTAACAGTTGTGATTGTCCTAATTACACATAATTTAGCATTAGGTGTAATTATCGGAACAGTAATTAGTGCGGTTTTATTTGCATTCAATATGGCAAAGATTCACGTGAAACATTTATATATTGAAAATAAGAAAATATACGAAATTCACGGTCAACTTTTTTTTGCATCTACAGCCGACTTTATAAATAATTTTTCATTTAATGAAGATGTAAAAGAAATCGAAATGAACTTTACTCATGCGCACGTATGGGATGATTCGGCAGTGGCATCAATTGATAAAGTTATCATGAAGTATGAACAAAGTGGTGTGAAAGTAACTATAACAGGATTAAATGAACGTAGTTCAAAACTTGTTGCAAATTTAGCTACTTATAATAAAAGAATTGCTAGTTAAAAGCCTCCTTTTTAGGGGGCTTTATTATATAATACGAATAGGATAACGAAAAGGGGATTCAGCATATGTACAAACAAATTATATTAGCATGTGACGGTTCTGAACATGCACTTCGAGCAGCGGAGCATGCAACCTATATTGCGAAATGTAGCGAAGAAACAAATGTTGAAGTTGTGTACGTAGTAGATAATAGAACGGCAAAATCAGATATTATACAAGGTCAAACAGATTTAGAAACAATATCGGCTAGTCGAAAAGATAAATTAAAAGAGATTGAAGGTTTATTAAAGAAAGAGAACATTTCTTATACAATTACGATATTACATGGTGATCCTGGAGATACAATTGTTCAATATGTAAATACAGGAGATATAGATCTTGTCATTGCTGGAAGTAGAGGGCTCAATACACTGCAAGAAATGGTGCTGGGAAGTGTAAGTCATAAAATAGCAAAGCGTGTGAAATGTCCAGTGATGATTGTAAAATGAAATAGAATGTAACGAAGACCTTAGTATAACTGAGGTCTTTTTTTATGTATAAATGACTCTTATTTGTGGAAATACTAGATATATAAGTTGAAAAGATGTTAACTTACAAATTTGTAAGTTAGTTGTTAGAGAAATCGATGTTATGAAATTTTTCCCATTGGTAAAATAAAAGTATCAAAGGGGAGATAGGGAGGATGGAAGCAATGAAATCATTTCAAAATTTGTCATATAGCCAAGGTGTCAGTCTTATTTGTTTAGGGGGATTTGCTGCATCTGTTACGTTAGCTGTTTTAATAAAGGTGTTTCATCAAATCTTTTAATCTTATAGTAGGGAAGGAATTGGTTGTTATCATTAGTAGGAACAGCAATGAAAATAAAAAATAGCTCTTAGCATGTATGTAAATGCTAAGAGCTATTTTTATGCTTGTTATATATTATTTAAGCTTGCTTTTGTTTTACTGACCCTGTATTTAAAGTAAGAGCAAGGAAGAACATTGCAAGTACACAAGATGCAAGTAATAAGATGAATCCGCCATCCCATCCGAATGCATCCACGATAAAGCCCATAGCTGCACTAGCGAAAGCGGCTCCGCCTAAGTAACCGAAGAATCCAGTTAAGCCTGCTGCAGTTCCAGCAGCTTTCTTTGGTGTTAAATCTAGAGCGTGTAGACCAATTAACATAACCGGTCCGTAAATTAAAAATCCAATTGCGACAAGTGCGATACTATCAACCATTGGATTACCAGGAGGGTTTAACCAGTAAACAAGAACTGCGATAAATACCCCGACCATAAATAAAATACCAGCAGGTGCACGACGTCCTTTAAATAGTTTATCACTCATCCATCCGCAAAGAAGTGTACCTGGAATACCAGCCCATTCATATAGAGCGTAAGCAGTACGTGAGCTACTATGAGTAAAGCTTTTTTCTTCTACTAAATAAGTAGGAGCCCAGTCTACAACTCCGTAACGTACGAAATATACGAAAACGTTCGCAATAGCGATGTACCATAAAAACTTATTGTTTAATACGTATTTAAATAAAATTTCCTTTACTGAAAGCTCGCGTTCGCGATCTTTTACTTTTTCATCTGGTGGATATTCCCCAGTATGTTCTTCAATAGAAGGTAACCCACAAGATTGAGGCGTATCTTTCATCGTAATTAATACATAAATACCAACTAAAATTGAAAGAATACCTGGGAAGTAAAAAATACTTTTCCAGTCATCTGCGAAGAAGTATAAGCCTAATGTTACAAGTGAAGGCATAAGCGCTCCGCCAACATTATGAGCGACGTTCCAAATAGACATTTTTGTACCACGTTCGCTAATAGAGAACCAGTGAACCATCGTACGACCACAAGGAGGCCATCCCATACCTTGTACCCATCCATTTAAAAACTGAAGTACAAACATAAGTATAATGCTCGTTGTAATGAAAGAAAATGAGCCGAAAATAATATTAATGATACCTGATAAAAATAGCCCAGCTGCTAAAAAGTAGCGAGGATTACAACGATCGGATACGATACCCATAAGAAATTTACTTAATCCGTAAGCGATAGAAACTGCTGAAAGGATAACCCCAAGTTCCCCTTTACTAAAGCCTTGCTCGATTAAGTATGGCATTGCTAGTGAAAAGTTTTTTCGAACAAAGTAGTAACCTGCATAACCGATGAAGATACCTAAGAATACTTGTAAACGTAATTTACGGTATTCGCTATCAACGCGATCAGCTGGTAAGCGTTCCGCATGGGGCGCAGGTTTAAATAATTGTGTGAAAAACATAAAATGAAAATCCTCCCCTAATTAATTCGAAGCGTTTTAAGACAGAGAACATAAAAAGGCCATGAAATATAAAAAAGTTTCCTCTTTTATGATTCATAGCCGTGTACTCCGTTTCTCCGTGACTGTCAATATTAACTTCGTCGAAAATTATACAACTTTGTGACAAAAATGTAAACGTTTTTATGAATAAAAGTATTGACGGATTTTGTTCGTGGGATTAATATTTAAATACATTAAATATTTTATTGTTTAAATAAGAGGTGGATAACATGCCAAATGATATGACGCATATCGATAAAATTCAAGCTCTTGCCTTTTCGATTGGAAAGAAAATGCAGACGGAGTTATTAGAACAAATGCAAGCGACAGGACTTACACCACCGCAGTTTTATATTTTAAAGATTTTAGATCATTATGGGGCTTCAAGAGCGACAACATTAGCGAAAAAGATGTATGTGAAGCCTAGCGCGATTACAGTGATGATTGATCGTCTAATCGATCAAGAACTTGTAGAACGCTATCACGACAAAGATGACCGTCGCGTTGTCATCATCGAGTTAACAAAAAAGGGGAAAGCTAGAGTAGAAGAGGCAATGACAGCTCGTAACGAGCATATTGCAAAATACTTTTCACATTTAGAGTTGCAAGAAAGAGAAGATTTATTACGTCTCTTTGAGAAGTTAGAAACCATTATTTGCGGGACACAAGAGAAAAAAGAGAATAACTAAGAGGAATTGAGGAGATTACATGGAGCAACAAGAAAATCAAAATAGAAAGTTGTTGTTAATCGGTTTAATTATCGCGATGCTATTTGCTGCATTAGATGGAACAATTGTTGGTACAGCAATGCCACGTATCGTCGGTGACCTAGGTGGATTAAGTTTAATGACATGGTTAACAACAGCTTATATGTTAACATCAACGACAGTTGTACCAATTGCAGGTAAATTAGCGGATTTACTTGGTCGTCGTAACGTATATATAACAGGGCTAGTTATTTTCATGATTGGTTCGGCGTTATGTGGTATGGCAAATGGTATGACAGAATTAATTATTTTCCGTGGTATTCAAGGTCTTGGTGGCGGTATTATGATGCCAATGGCTATGATTATTATTGGAGATATGTTCACGGGGAAAGAACGTGCAAAATGGCAAGGTATTTTTGGTGCGTTATACGGCCTTGCTTCTGTAATTGGACCACAAGTTGGTGGTTGGATTGTAGATGCAGTGAACTGGAGATGGGTATTCTACATTAACTTACCGGTTGGTATTTTAGCAACAATCTTTATTGCAATGGGATTAAAATCGCATAAACAAACAGGACCAATTAAAATTGATATCGCTGGAATCTTTACGATGATTCTCGGTGTTGTAAGTTTATTACTTGCGCTAACGTTTGGCGGAAAAGATTATGCATGGGATTCTTGGCAAATTATCGGTTTATTTGCACTAGCTGTAATTGGTATCGTTAGCTTTGTTATCGTTGAAACGAAAGCTGAAGAGCCAATTTTACCAATGCATTTCTTTAAAAATCGCACATTTACAATACTGAATGCGATTGGATTCTTTATGAGTATTGGAATGTTCGGCGCGATTATGTTCGTACCATTCTTCATGCAAGGTATTGTAGGAGTAAGTGCTGCTGAATCAGGAACAATTATGACTCCAATGATGATTACAATGATTGTGATGAGTATTATCGGTGGGCAACTTGTATTAAAAGTTGGTGTAAAACCACAAATTATCGCAGGTATGCTTATTATGGCCGGTGGTTTCTGGTTATTAACAACGATGGATATGCACACAACGAAGCTTACAGCTACTTCTTATATGATGGTTATCGGTTTAGGAATGGGTCTTGTAATGCCGACATTAACATTAGCGTTACAAGAAAGCTTCCCGAAAAAAGACCTTGGTGTTGTAACATCATCAAGTCAGTTCTTCCGACAAATCGGTGGTACATTTGGTATTACAATTTTAGGATCAATTATGAATAACACTTCAGGTACGACATTAACAAAGAATTTAGTACCTGTATTAGATACATTCCCGAAAGAAGCGGGACAAATGGTAACGAAATTTAAAGATATGATTCACACAGATCCACAAGGTTTATATTCAATGCTATTTAGCCCAGAGGCATTAAAACAAATGCCAGAAGCGTTCGCTAACAGTATTGTACCTATTTTGAAAAACTCTTTAGTAGACTCGCTTCATACTGTATTCTTAACAGGATTAGTATTTATCGTAGTAGGTGCTATCTTTACGATTTTCTTACAAAAAATTAAATTATCAGATCGTAAAAAAGATGCTAAAGAGCCTGTTGTAGAAGAAAAAGAAAAAACTGTATCATACTCGTAATGAAGAAGCATCGCCTTATGGCGGTGCTTTTTTGAGTATAACCTTAAAAGCTTTTTAGTGAGAAATGATTGACGTATTTTTAGAAATACGTTATATTATTTTCTGTAAACGGTTACATGAAATGAGGAGAAAAGAGAATGAGTACGATCAAAGACGTTGCGAAATTAGCGGGAGTATCTGTTGCGACCGTTTCCAGAGTTCTAAATAAAAATGGATATGTTCACGAAGATACATTAAAAAAGGTAGAACGTGCAATTGAGATGTTAGATTATAAGCCTAGTACAGTAGCGCGTTCACTGTATAATAAAAAGTCTCGTTTAATTGGCTTAGTTGTTCCAAATATCGTGAATCCATTCTTTCCGGAAGTTGCACGTGCCGTAGAAGATGTAGCACATAAACAAGGTTACACAGTTGTCCTTTGTAACTCTGATGAAAGTTTAGAAAAAGAGAAACAATATATTGATGTGCTTAGACAAAATAATGTAGATGGATTTATTGTAGCAACGAATCCACAAAATAGTGTTAATTACATGAATGTATCTGTTCCAGTTGTTGCGATTGACCGTATGTTTAATGAGCGTATTTCTACTGTATATGCAGATAACTATGCAGGAAGTCAGGCTGCGACAAAGTTGTTACTAGATAAAGGATGTAAACATATTGCACATATTCGCGGTCCACGTGATGTGAGTACTGCAAATGAACGCTTTGAAGGTTTTGTAGACGTTATTACGCAAAATAATCTTTCGTATATGATTGCAGAGAGTACGTTTGATCCAGCAAATAGTGAGCTTGTAGCGATGGAATTATTAGAAGAATACCCGCATATTGATGGTATTGTTGCTGGGAATGATTTAATTGCGATCGGTATTGTAAAGGCTGCACTTCAAAAGGGGATTGTCATTCCAAATGATTTACAAATTATCGGATTTGATGGCATTTCTTTAACGGAAATGATGTATCCATCTATTACAACAGTTGCACAACCGATATATGAAATGGGGAAAATTGCAACAGAGTTGTTGTTAGAGCAAATGGAAGGAAATACATTAGAAGAGAAACATTATCGTTTGCCGATTGAAATTATAGAACGAAATACAACGAAGTAAGGAGATGAAACAGATGCCAAATATTGCAGTAGTAGGGAGCATTTCAATGGACTTAGTGGCTGTTTCAAAAAAACGGCCGAAAGCAGGAGAAACAGTAATTGGTGAAGCGTTTCATACAATTCCAGGAGGGAAAGGAGCAAACCAAGCAGTTGCTGCAGCTAGATTAGGAGCAAATGTAGCAATGGTTGGAGCGGTAGGAAATGATGATTATGGAACAGTAGTTAGAAAAAATCTAGAGAACGAACGCATTTTTATCGATTATGTGGTACCGGTTACAGATAGAACGACAGGAATTGCTCATATCGTTTTAGCAGAAGAAGATAACAGTATTGTTGTCGTACAAGGGGCAAATGCTCTTGTAAATAAGTCAGTTGTAGATCGCTCCAAAGATCTTCTTGTAAAAGCGGATATGATTGTTCTTCAACTAGAAATTCCACTTGAAACAGTAAAATATGTATTGGCTATTTGTGAGGAACATAATATTCCTGTTATGTTAAATCCAGCGCCAGCACAAGTTTTATCAGAAGACATTTTAGAAAAGGCAACTTATATTACGCCAAATGAACATGAGTGCCGCATCGTACTAGATGATTTCATCTCACCAATTGAAGATTTATTGGCGAAGTATCCAAATAAATTATTGATGACAGAAGGTTCTAACGGTGTTCGTTTCCATAATGGTACGGAGATTGTGCATGTTCCTAGCATTGCTGTTGATGTAGTGGATACAACTGGAGCTGGTGATACATTTAATGGTGCGTTAGCAGTTGCACTTTCTGAAGGAGAGACACTTCAAAAAGCAATTCGTTTCGCGAATATTGCCGGTGGTCTTTCTGTAACGAAACTTGGGGCGCAAGGCGGCATGCCAACGAGAGATAAAGTACGTGAAGTGCAGGTGATTGTTGGATGAAGAAGCACGGCGTATTAAACAGTGAGATTGCATCAATCCTTGCTTTACTTGGGCATACGGATACGATTGTAATTGCTGATTGCGGTTTACCAATCCCTGACGGAGTAAAAAGAATTGATTTAGCTGTTGAAATTGGAAAACCTAGCTTTTTAGATGTATTGCAAGTGGTAGCTGATGATATGGCAATCGAAAAAGTGACGTTAGCAGAAGAAGTCATTATAAATAATGCGGAAGTAAATAAAGAAATAGAGCAGAAATTAATAGAGCCAGCATTTGAGTATGTATCTCATGAGCAATTTAAAGAGCATACAAAGAAAGCGAAGGCGATTATTCGTACAGGCGAGGCTACGCCTTATGCAAATGTAATTTTACATGCGGGCGTGATTTTTTAATAAAGGGAAGTGATGGGAATGCATATTGAAATGAAAAACATTTCAAAGGCGTTCAATGGAAATCCTGTTTTGAAGAATGCACAGTTTATGATTGAAACAGGAGAAGTCCATGCATTGATGGGGGAAAATGGAGCGGGTAAATCAACGCTCATGAAGATTTTAACAGGTGTATACAAAAAAGATGGTGGGACAATCACAATTGATGGGCAAGAGCGCACCTTTAAAAATGCGAAAGAAGCTGAAGAGTACGGCATCGCATTTATACATCAAGAACTAAACATATTGCCGAATTTAACAGTAGCTGAAAATATGTTTCTCGGTAAAGAGTTAATGTATGGGAAAACAGGTATTTTACGCACTCGACAAATGAATGCGATTGCGCAGCAGCAACTAGCGGAGTTAGGGTTGCATGTAAGAGGCGCTATGTTAGCAGAGGAATTATCGGTTGGACAACAGCAAATTATCGAAATTGCGAAAGCATTAATGACAAACGCGAGCGTTATTATTATGGATGAGCCTACTGCGGCACTGACGGATCGTGAAATCGAAACGCTCTTTACAGTAATCAATAAGTTACGTAAAGAAGGTGTTTCATTCGTGTACATTTCGCATCGTATGGAAGAGATTTTCTCAATATGTGATGCTATTACGATTTTGCGTGATGGAGAATACGTCGGAAAGAGATTAATTCCAGAAACATCATTTGATGAAGTAGTGAGTATGATGGTGGGGCGCAGCATTGGTGAACGTTATCCAGAGCGAAATAGTCAAATTGGTGATGTCATTTTTGAAATGCGTAACGGAACGAAGAAAGGGAAATTTGAAAATGTTTCGTTTCAAGTGAGGAAAGGTGAAATCCTTGGTGTAGCTGGTTTGATGGGGGCTGGTCGCACTGATATTATGAAAGCGATATTTGGTTATGAACCTTTAGACTCTGGACAAATTTTTATAAATGGACAAGAAGTAAAGATTGATAGTCCAATAGATGCAATTAGACAAAGAATTGCTTTTATTACAGAAGATAGAAAGTCTGAAGGATTAGTGTTAGATTTTTCAATTCGAGAAAATTTAGCTTTACCGAATTTAGAAAGTCTTTCAAAGGGAAGTATTCTAAGCAACGAGCTAGAACAACAGTTTACAGAGGATATGATGAAGCTTCTTAATGTGAAAGCATCTAGCGGAGAGCAGGCAGTGAAATCTCTTTCTGGTGGAAATCAGCAAAAGATTGTAATCGCAAAATGGCTAGGCATTCATCCGCAATTACTCATTTTAGATGAGCCAACAAGAGGTGTTGATGTTGGAGCGAAAAAAGAAATTTACTCTATTATGAATAAGCTTACAGAGCAAGGCGATGCCGTTATTATGGTATCATCTGAGCTTCCGGAAGTTTTAGGGATGAGTGATCGAGTTCTTGTTATTCATGAAGGAAAAGTCGGCGGAATTTTAGGGAAAGATGAGGCATCACAAGAGTCTATTATGGCACTAGCTACAGGGGGAGAGTAAGGATGGCTAAGAAGGGGAATGTATTACAACAACTCGGTTCTTTAATCGGTTTAGTATTAATTATCGTCGTAATTACAGCTTTAAATCCAGCGTTTATTGAAATTCCAAATTTATTTAATATACTGCGTCAAGTATCGATTAATGCGCTTATTGCATTCGGAATGACCTTCGTAATTTTAACAGGGGGTATTGACTTATCGGTAGGTTCTATTTTAGCATTATCAAGTGCACTTGTTGCTGGAATGATGGCAAGTGGCATGGATCCGTTCCTTGCAATGGCAGTTGGATTATTAGCAGGTCTTGTAATGGGAATTGTAAACGGTATCATCATTGCGAAAGGAAAAGTAGCTCCATTTATTGCAACTTTGGCAACAATGACTATTTTTCGTGGGTTGACGCTTGTTTATATGGACGGACGTCCGATCACTGGTCTTGGTGATCATTTAATGTTCCAAATGTTTGGCCGCGGTTATTTTCTTGGTATTCCGGTACCAGCTGTTACAATGATGATCGCTTTCGCAGTACTGTACTTCATTTTGAAGAAAACGACATTTGGTCGCCGTACATTTGCAATTGGTGGAAATGAAGAAGCAGCAGCACTATCAGGTATTAATGTTACGAGAATTAAAGTAATGATTTACGGTCTTTCCGGAATTTTGGCAGCGCTTGCAGGTATTGTCTTAACATCACGATTAGATTCTGCACAGCCGACTGCAGGTACTTCTTATGAATTAGATGCAATTGCAGCAGTTGTATTAGGTGGAACAAGTCTTTCTGGGGGAAGAGGATGGATTGTTGGTACATTCATCGGTGTACTTATTATCGGTGTATTAAATAACGGTTTAAATTTATTAGGTGTATCTTCTTTCTTCCAACAAGTTGTAAAAGGACTTGTAATCTTACTAGCTGTATTAATTGATCGCAGAAAAGAAGCGTAATGGAGGGACAGTTCATGAAGAAATGGTTACTTATACTCGTTGCATGTATTATGGTCATTACTGCTGGTTGTTCAATGGAACCGCCAGAATGGGCAAAGGATTCTAGCGATAAAGGTCGAAATAAAACTATTAAAGTTGGATTCTCTGTTTCAACTTTAAATAATCCCTTTTTTGTAACTTTGAAAAAGGGTGCAGAAAAGAAAGCGAAAGATAGTGGCATTGAATTAATTGCTGTTGATGCACAAAATGATGCAGCAAAGCAAACGAACGATGTTGAAGATTTAATTCAAAAGGGTGTCGATGTAGTTGTTATTAATCCGACCGATTCAGATGCTGTTGCTTCAGCAGTAAGTGCGGCAAATGCAGCAAATGTTCCTGTTATTACAGTAGACCGCGTTGCGAATTCAGGTAAGGTTGTTTCTCACATTGCTTCTAACAATATCGAAGGTGGTCAAATGGCTAGTGATTACATTCGTGAATTAGTTGGCGAAGGAGCAAACGTTGCTGAGTTAGAAGGAATCCCTGGATCTTCCGCTGCTCGTGAACGTGGGAAAGGATTCCATAACGTAGCCGATAAGTCTTTAAAAGTAGTTGCAAAACAAGCAGCTGATTTTGATAGAGCGAAAGGATTATCTGTTATGGAAAACATTTTGCAAGCAAATGGTGATATTAAAGCCGTGTTTGCGCATAACGATGAGATGGCATTAGGTGCACTTGAAGCATTGAAGTCTGCTGGAAAAACAGATGTAGTCGTTGTTGGATTTGATGCAACAGACGATGCAGTGAAAGCGGTTAACGATGGGCGTATGGCTGCAACAGTTGCTCAAAAACCGGAATTAATCGGGGAGAAGGCGATGCAAACAGCAAAAGAGATAACACAAGGTAAAAAAGTGGACAAATCTATTCCGATTGAATTAGAGCTTATTAAGAAAAATAAATAAATATAAAATGAAAATTAGGAAGGAAGAACAACAAATGAAATTCTTTATTGATACAGCAAACGTTAACGAAATTAAAGAGGCAAATGAATTAGGTGTATTAGCTGGAGTAACGACAAATCCATCACTTGTAGCAAAAGAAGGCGTAGACTTCCACGAACGCATTCGTGAAATTTGCAACGTTGTAGAAGGACCTGTAAGTGCAGAAGTAATTAGCTTAGAAGCTGATAAGATGATTGAAGAAGGAAAAGAACTAGCGAAGATTGCTCCAAACGTTGTAGTAAAAGTTCCAATGACAACAGAAGGTTTAAAAGCAGTAAAAGCGTTCTCTGATTTAGGAATTCGTACAAACGTTACATTAGTGTTCTCAGCAGTTCAAGCATTACTTGCAGCTCGTGCTGGTGCAACATACGTTTCACCATTCTTAGGTCGCTTAGACGATATCGGTCATAACGGTATGGACTTAATTCGTCAAATCGCAGAAATCTTTGCAATTCATGGCATCGAAACAGAAATCATTGCAGCATCTGTACGTCACAGTGTTCACGTAACTGACGCAGCATTAAACGGTGCACATATTGCAACAATCCCAGCAAACGTAATTGCTTCATTAGTGAAGCACCCATTAACAGATCAAGGAATTGAGAAATTCTTAGCTGATTGGGAAAAAACACAAGAGAAATAATAGAAAAGCAAGAATCCTAGTTTAATTGACTAGGATTCTTTTTTTTATTTAAAAGAATTTTCATGCAATTTTGCATATTGTCTTTTAAATTTGTTATATAAGATATTTAATATATATCACATAACTCTTTATTTTTCATATTTCGACATAAAGTGAAACTTTAATCAGTGGGGGCTTTGTTCATCCCCCCACTGATTATTAATTGAACCAAGGGATAAAAAGATAGAGGGTCTGACCAGAAAACTGGAGGGCATGATTCTATAACAAAAAGCTTAATGTTTATAGAATTATGTCTTTTTATATAGGGAGGGTAGTAAACAGAGATTTCGACAAAAACGCACCAATTTATCTGAATTTTAAGTTTTATAAAAGGGGAGAAATGGAATGAGAAGAAAAGCACCATTTAAAGTGTTGTCATCATTAGCAATTGCGGCAATTATCGGATGTACATCTGTAATGAGTGCTCCGTTAGCATATGCAGAAACGGCAGCAAAAAAGAAAGATAATGTATCTACAACACCAATTGATTACAATTTAATTCAAGAAGATCGTTTAGCGGAAGCACTGAAAGAAAGAGGAACAATTAATCCATCATCTTCTAAAGAAGAGACGAAAAAAGCTGTTGAGCAATATATTGAAAAGAAACAAGGAGATCAGGCGAATAAAGAAATTCTTCCAGATGCTCACTCACAAGAAACGTCTGATTTCACAAAAAAAGTAAAAGAGAAAAAGATGGAAGAAAAGGAAAATGTAAAAAAGGCTGAAAAAAATGTTAGCCTTGAGCAAAAGCCAGAACCAAATAAAAATCAATTGAATGGGCAAGTTCCAACTTCAAAAGCAAAGCAAGCTCCATATAAGGGATCTGTTCGATCAGATAAAGTATTAGTGCTACTCGTTGAATTTAGTGATTATAAACATAATAATATTGATCAAACACCAGGTTATATGTATTCGAAAGACTTTAGTAGAGAACATTATCAAAAGATGTTGTTCGGTAATGAGCCGTATACTTTATTTGATGGTTCAAAAGTAAAAACGTTTAAACAATACTATGAAGAGCAGTCTGGTGGTAGTTATACGACAGATGGATATGTAACGGAGTGGCTAACTGTTCCAGGAAAAGCATCTGATTATGGAGCTGATGGTAGCAGTGGGCACGATAATAAAGGTCCGAAAGGTGCACGTGATTTAGTGAAAGAAGCTTTGCATGCAGCTGCTGAGAAAGGACTAGATTTATCCCAGTTTGATCAATTTGATAGATATGATACAAACGGGGACGGGAATCAAAATGAACCTGACGGTGTAATTGATCATTTAATGGTAATCCATGCTGGTGTTGGTCAAGAAGCTGGTGGCGGTAAATTAGGTGATGATGCGATCTGGTCACATCGTTCAAAATTAGCAGTAGATCCAGTAGCGATTGAAGGTACGAAATCAAAGGTAGATTACTTTGGTGGTAAAGTAGCAGCACATGATTACACAATTGAACCAGAAGATGGAGCTGTAGGTGTGTTTGCACATGAATTTGGACATGATCTTGGATTACCAGATGAATATGACACGAAATATACTGGAAATGGTTCACCAGTCGAAGCTTGGTCATTAATGAGTGGAGGTAGTTGGACAGGGAAAATCGCAGGAACAGAGCCGACTAGTTTTTCACCACAAAATAAAGACTTCTTACAAAAGAATATGGGTGGCAACTGGGCAAAAATATTAGAAGTAGATTACGATAAAATTAAGAGTGGTGTGGGAGTTCCTACCTATATTGATCAAAGTGTTACGAAATCAAATCGTCCAGGCGTTGTACGTGTTAACTTACCAGGTAAAAGTGTTGAAACGATTAAACCGGAGTTTGGAAAGCATGCATATTATAGCACAAGAGGCGATGATATGCATACAACGTTAGAGACACCATTCTTTGATTTAACAAAGGGAACAAATGCAAAATTCGATTATAAAGCAAATTATGAGTTAGAAGCAGAGTGCGATTTCGTCGAAGTACATGCAGTAACAGAAGATGGAACGAAGACGTTAATTGATAGACTTGGAGAAAAAGTAGTCCAAGGAGATAAAGATACAACAGATGGGAAATGGATTGATAAATCATATGATTTAAGTCAATTTAAAGGCAAAAAAGTGAAACTACAATTCGACTATATTACAGATCCGGCTGTAACATATAAAGGTTTTGCGATGGATAATGTAAATGTAACTGTTGATGGACAAGTTGTATTTTCTGATGATGCAGAAGGAAATTCTAAAATGAATTTAAATGGTTTTGTTGTTTCTGATGGGACAGAGAAGAAAGCTCATTATTACTACTTAGAATGGAGAAACTATGCGGGATCAGATAATGGATTAAAAGCAGGAAAAGGTCCAGTGTACAATACAGGTCTTGTCGTTTGGTATGCAGATGATAGCTTTAAAGATAACTGGGTTGGGATGCATCCAGGTGAAGGATTCCTTGGTGTTGTTGACTCTCATCCAGAAGCGCTAGTTGGTAATTTAAACGGGAAACCAGCATACGGTAATACGGGCATGCAAATTGCAGATGCTGCATTTTCATTTGATAAAACACCAGCATGGAGTGTAAATTCATTAACACGTGGTCAGTTTAACTATTCTGGATTACAAGGTGTTACAACTTTTGATGATTCAAAAGTATATAGTAACAAGCAAATTGCAGACGCAGGAAGAAAAGTTCCAAACCTTGGACTTAAATTCCAAGTTGTTGGACAGGCAGAAGATAAATCGGCAGGCGCTGTTTGGATTAAACGCTAATAACATAAAAGCACATTCTTCATATGAAGAGTGTGCTTTTTAATTTGTACAGTAAGTTATTATTTTAGCTTATGTAATACAAGTTTTTATTCATGTGTAGTGTATCAAATTATGTGGGGAAAGGAAATATTTCCGAGGAAATTGTCGAAGTATCGTCGGTATGTATACACCTTTTTTGTAAAAGAAGAAATGTAGTATTGCCTTTACAGTTTAATTTATTTACATTGTTATTTGGTTATACACAAAAGTAATATATTGGGCAAAAAGAGTTCTATTCGATAGGGCTCTTTGGTTTTGTATTTGATATACAAATATTAACCTCAATTGTTTGGAAATGTATCTTCTTGTTTAGCGTCATTTGGACTTTAACTGCAGTTTTTGTTTTTCGTTTATATGAAGAGCGAGATGAGCCGTTACCTTTTATATTTAAATTAATTGGCATTATTCCAACGCTTCCATTATATTACGGATTATATCAATATGCATTTTAAAAAAGACAATGATGGATTATCCCATCATTGTCTTTTTTACTTTGCTTCTTACATAAATCATCCCAGCAAATGTTAATAAAAATGCTGTCCCGATAATGAAGCTGATGCTAGGTGATGCTCCGATTGCGCCGACTGTAAAGGAGCCAGCAACAACTCCTAATGAGAAGAAGGCATAAAATAATCCGAATGCCTTTCCGCGATTATCGTCTGTAGTATTTTCAACAAGTAAAGCGTTAATAGACGGGAAGAGGATTGCGAATCCAATTCCATAAATCATCATTACGATAAAGAGCATACCTTTTGTAGCAAATAATCCGAGTAAAGATAATGCGAATGCCATAACTGCAATTCCGATTAGCATTAGTTTCGAACGATTAAATCGATCGTAAATACGATTTGTTGGAAGCAAGAAGAAGAGGATAGCAGTTATACCAAATACACTTAACATCATGCCTGTTGTGGATGCTTTAAGCGCTAATGCCTCAACTTTTACTGGTAACATATAAGTGACAATTCCTTGTGAAAACATTAATGTGAAAGCACCAATATATGCTTGTAATAACGGTTCTGATTTTAAAAGTTCAACCATATCTTCTTTGTTCATTATTTGCGTTCTTGATGTATCTTTTCTTGATACGTTATTTGGTAAGAAGAATAGAGATACGATCGTACCAAGAGCCATTAAAATAGAAATAGTAATGAAGACCCATTCTACGCCAGCTGTTGCTTTCATAATACCGCTGAAAGCCGGTCCTACGATTGCGGCTGTTCCAACAGCAGCACCAGACAGAGCCATTGCTTTTCCTTGTCTATTTGCATTTGTTTGTTTTGATAAAAATGTAAAGGCAGCAGGAATTAAAAAGCCATCACTAAATCCATGCATAAAGCGAACAACTAATAGTTGTTCACCACTTTGAACAACGGTGTATAACAAGACTATGAAACTCGTAATTCCCATGCTTATATAAAGGATTTTTTTTGCACCAAATTTATCGACAGCTGCTCCAGCAATAATATTCCCGATCATATTAGCGAATGAGTACATACCGACAACTAGCCCGATAATAAGAGGGGTTCCTCCAAGGCTTTGAGCGAAAGTACTCATAATAGGTAATTGTGAAAATGTATCTAAAAATGCCACGATAACGATAAAGTAAATAAAATATTTCAAGCGATATTCACCTCTCCTATGCTATTATGGCACAATGCTAATTTCACCTGCAATGAAATTGAATTAACAGATGTGGAAAAAAGTACAAAGTGACAAAATATTGAACGTTATTTGTAAAAAATTAGTAGAGATACGATTGTTTTTTTGAAATATATGGATAGAAGTATTATAATAGAATTGTAAACTTCACCAGGTTAAGTATATACATAGAGAGGGATGTATAAAATGAAAGCACTACTTTGGCATAATCAACGTGATGTACGAGTAGAAGAAGTACCAGAACCAACAGTAAAACCAGGAACAGTGAAAATCAAAGTTAAATGGTGTGGTATTTGTGGGACAGACTTGCATGAATATTTAGCAGGGCCTATTTTTATTCCAACAGAAGAACATCCATTAACACATGTGAAAGCACCTGTTATTTTAGGTCATGAGTTTAGTGGTGAGGTAATAGAGATTGGTGAAGGAGTTACATCTCATAAAGTGGGAGACCGCGTTGTTGTAGAACCAATTTATTCTTGTGGTAAATGTGAAGCTTGTAAACATGGACATTACAATGTTTGTGAACAACTTGTTTTCCACGGTCTTGGCGGAGAAGGCGGCGGTTTCTCTGAATATACAGTAGTACCAGAAGATATGGTTCATCACATTCCAGATGAAATGACGTATGAACAAGGTGCGCTTGTAGAACCAGCAGCAGTAGCAGTTCATGCAGTACGTCAAAGTAAATTAAAAGAAGGGGAAGCAGTAGCAGTATTTGGTTGCGGTCCAATTGGACTTCTTGTTATCCAAGCAGCTAAAGCAGCAGGAGCAACTCCTGTTATTGCAGTTGAACTTTCTAAAGAACGTCAAGAGTTAGCGAAATTAGCAGGTGCGGATTATGTATTAAATCCAGCAACTCAAGATGTGTTAGCTGAAATTCGTAACTTAACAAATGGTTTAGGTGTAAATGTTAGCTTTGAAGTAACAGGTGTTGAAGTTGTACTACGCCAAGCGATTGAAAGTACAAGCTTCGAAGGACAAACTGTAATTGTTAGTGTATGGGAAAAAGACGCAACAATTACTCCAAATAACTTAGTATTAAAAGAAAAAGAAGTTATTGGTATTTTAGGATACCGTCACATCTTCCCAGCTGTTATTAAATTAATTAGCTCTGGTCAAATTCAAGCAGAGAAATTAATTACGAAAAAAATTACAGTCGATCAAGTTGTTGAAGAAGGATTTGAAGCACTTGTAAAAGATAAAACACAAGTGAAAATTCTTGTTTCACCTAAATAAGATAGAATTGAATAGAGTAGCCCTTTTCTAGAAATAGAAGAGGGCTACTTTTTTTCTATACTGAAAGGTGATAGACTTTCCTTTGACTAAATGTATTTTTGTTTGGAAGGGAGAATCTAATGCTTTCATTTTTGTTAACTTTAAAGCGAATGTTAAGAGCCTGTTTACGAGCGTGGAAAGATAAAGAATTTCAAGTATTATTCGTATTAACAATTTTGACTTTAATATCGGGTACGATTTTTTATAGTACAGTTGAAGAATTACGTCCTATTGACGCTTTATATTTTAGTGTGGTCACGTTGACGACTGTCGGTGATGGGAATTTTAGTCCGCAAACTGATTTCGGAAAGATATTTACAATCTTATACATATTTATTGGGATTGGATTAGTGTTTGGATTTATTCATAAGTTAGCAGTTAATGTACAATTGCCAAGTATATTATCGAATAGAAAAAAAGAGTAAAGCATTCAGATGCTTTACTCTTTTTTTACATTAGTTTAGACAAGCCTTAATAATAGTTTATTAAAATGAAAGTGTATTCATTCATTATATTCACTGTGTATAAAGTTATAATGATATGAACATTTGCATATTTTAATTTATTGATAGAAATTTCGTGAAAGGTGGGATATTCTAGTCATAGGTTAACCGGACGACATCATAGGATCCTAACAAAATGTTTACAATAATTCAATTATAAAATGGAGGATTTTATATGAAAAAGAAAGTACTTGCTTTAGCGGCAGCTATTACATTAGTTGCTCCATTACAAAGTGTTGCATTTGCTCATGAAAATGATGGGGGACAGAGATTTGGAGTTATTCCGCGCTGGTCTGCTGAAGATAAACATAAAGAAGGCGTGAATTCTCATTTATGGATTGTAAACCGTGCAATTGATATTATGTCTCGTAATACAACACTTGTAAAACAAGATCGAGTTGCACTATTAAATGAATGGCGTACGGAGTTAGAGAACGGTATTTATGCTGCTGACTATGAAAATCCTTACTATGATAATAGCACATTTGCTTCACATTTCTATGACCCTGACAATGGGAAAACTTATATTCCGTATGCAAAGCAGGCAAAGGAAACTGGAGCTAAGTATTTTAAATTAGCTGGTGAGTCTTACAAAAATAAAGATATGAAACAAGCATTCTTCTATTTAGGATTATCTCTTCATTATCTAGGGGATGTAAACCAACCGATGCATGCAGCAAACTTTACGAACCTTTCGTATCCACAAGGGTTCCATTCTAAATATGAAAACTTTGTAGATACGATAAAAGATAACTATAAAGTAACGGATGGAAATGGATATTGGAACTGGAAAGGTACGAATCCAGAAGATTGGATTCATGGAGCGGCAGTAGTTGCGAAACAAGATTACGCTGGCATTGTAAATGATAATACGAAAGATTGTTTCGTGAGAGCTGCTGTATCACAAGAATATGCAGATAAATGGCGCGCTGAAGTTACACCAATGACAGGTAAGCGTTTAATGGATGCACAACGTGTTACTGCTGGATATATTCAGCTTTGGTTTGATACGTACGGAAATCGTTAAGTATTTAAAAAAGGTCAAATCTCAGAATAGAGTATTTGGCCTTTTTATCACTATACAATACATGGAGGTATGAAACGTGAAAGGTAAATTGCTAAAAGGTGTACTTAGCTTAGGTGTTGGTCTAGGAGCTTTATATAGCGGAACGTCAGCTCAAGCAGAAGCGTCTACAAATCAAAACGATACATTAAAAGTGATGACGCATAATGTATATATGCTATCAACAAACTTATATCCGAACTGGGGACAAACTGAGCGTGCTGATTTAATCGGGGCGGCAGATTATATAAAGAATCAAGACGTAGTTATATTAAATGAAGTGTTTGATAATAGCGCATCAGATCGTTTATTAGGGAATTTGAAGAAAGAATATCCAAATCAAACAGCAGTATTAGGTCGTAGTAGTGGAAGTGAATGGGATAAAACGTTAGGAAACTATTCATCTTCAACTCCTGAAGATGGTGGCGTTGCGATTGTGAGCAAATGGCCAATCGCTGAAAAGATTCAATATGTATTTGCAAAAGGATGCGGGCCAGATAATTTATCGAATAAAGGATTTGTATACACGAAAATTAAGAAAAATGATCACTTTGTTCATGTAATTGGTACGCATTTGCAAGCGGAAGATAGTATGTGCGGAAAAACTTCACCTGCATCTGTACGTACAGACCAATTAAAAGAAATTCAAGACTTTATTAAAAATAAAAATATACCAAATAATGAGTATGTGTTAATTGGTGGTGATATGAACGTAAATAAAATAAATGCAGAGAACAAGAATGACTCAGAGTATGCATCTATGTTTAAAACATTGAACGCTTCTGTACCATCTTATACTGGACATACAGCGACTTGGGACGCAACGACAAACAGTATTGCAAAATATAATTTCCCTGATAGTCCTGCTGAGTATTTAGATTATATTATTGCAAGTAAAGACCATGCGAACCCATCGTATATAGAGAATAAGGTGTTACAGCCGCAATCTCCACAATGGACTGTTACATCATGGTTCCAAAAATATACGTATAATGATTACTCTGATCATTATCCAGTAGAGGCGACTATTTCTATGAAGTAGTTTCAAAAAGTTTCTTCGTAAAGAAGAAACTTTTTTTATTTGCAAACAGGAAAATCACACTTTCTTTCCAATATGTATAAGACATATTGAGAAGAGGAGAGAAAAATGTGGATCGAGGAATTTTTAAAGAAGTTCCATTACCTTGTGCATTTTTGGATGAAGTGGCTTTAGATAGAAATATTCAATCGATTATAGAGTTAAGTGGAAATAAAAAGATTCGTATAGCGAGTAAATCGTTACGCTCTGTTCCGATTATGCAAAAGATACTAGCTGCAAATGATCGATTTCAAGGTATTATGTGCTTTTCACCTAGAGAGATTTTATTTTTAATAGAACAAGGATTTAATGATTTATTGCTTGGATATCCTGCTTACGATGAAAGAGCTCTGTATGAAATTAGTTTGTTAACAAAGGAAGGTTTCATTATAACTTGTATGGTGGATTGTGAAGAGCATATTGTGTATTTAGAAAACATTGCTGAGCAATCTAAAGGATGTTTTCGTGTTTGTTTGGATATTGATATGAGTAGTCGCTTCTTTCAATTTCATTTTGGTGTACAAAGGTCCCCAGTAAAAAATGTGCAGGATGCGTTGAAAGTAGTAGAAAAGGTGAGAAGGTCATCATATTTAATGTTAGATGGTGTAATGGGATATGAAGCTCAAATTGCCGGGGTGGGCGATTATATACCGAATCAATGGTTGAAAAGTAAAGTGATTTCGTATTTAAAGCAGAAATCAGTGCTAGAAGTTAAAGAAAGAAGAGAACATATTGTAAAAGCAATACAAAACATTGGTATTGAGCTAAGGTTTGTAAATGGAGGCGGAACAGGAAGCATAAAAACAACCGAGAAAGATAATTCAGTTTCAGAGATTACAATAGGTTCTGCTTTTTATTCTCCGAAGCTGTTTGATTATTATAAAGAGGTGAAATTTCATCCAGCGGTCGGATTTGCCTTACCAGTTGTGCGTAAACCAGTCCCGTTTATTTACACTTGCCTAGGTGGTGGATATATTGCTTCAGGAGCAGTTGGAAAAGATAAAGAGCCTGAAGTTTGGAGACCGAAGGGTGCAAAATTATTAGCTTTAGAAGGTGCTGGCGAGGTACAAACGCCAATTTTTTATAACGGCGAGGAACGAGTGGATATAGGAGAGACCATTTTGTTTCGTCATAGTAAGGCTGGTGAATTATGTGAACGCTTTCCTTTTTTATATCGTGTTAAAAAAGGAGAGATTGTCGGGGAGTATTCAACATATCGGGGGGATGGCCAATGCTTTCTATAAAGGGACAAAAGTGGAGAAATTGGACAGGGAATGTAGAAGGAACGCCGTATTATACGATGTATCCAGAAAGTATACAAGATGTAGTAGAAGTTGTGGGGCTTGCGCGAAAAAAGGGAAAGAAAATTCGTGTTGTCGGTTCAGGACACTCGTTTACCCCCCTTGTGCAAACGGAAGAAGTTTTAGTTTCTTTAGATGAATTGAAGGGTATTGTGAATATTGATGCAGAGAAGATGGTTGCTGAAGTATGGGCAGGAACAAAGTTATATGATTTAGGGAAGTTACTTGAGGAAAAAGGTTATGCGCAAGAAAATTTAGGGGATATTGATTCGCAATCTATTGCAGGAGCGATTAGTACGGGGACTCATGGAACGGGTATTACCTTTGGGAGTTTATCAACACAAGTTATAGAGATTACGGCAGTTCTATCTAATGGTGAGAGTATAGTTTGTTCGGAAGCTGAGAACGTAGAATATTGGAGAGCGTTTCAGTTGTCACTTGGAATGTTAGGTATCATTGTAAAGATAAAATTGAAGGTTATTCCAGCGTATTCACTCGTTTATGAAAGTGAAAAACAGTCATTATCCACTGTAATGAACAAACTAGAAGAATATAAGAAGCATCGTCATTTTGAATTTTTCGTTTTTCCTTATTCTGATGAAGTACAAGTGAAACTTACGAACGAAACAACGAATAAAGGCAGTGATTTGAAATGGCATAAACTAAAGGTGGAGTTACTTGAAAATAGGATGTTCTCTTTACTATCTAAAGGATGTAAATGGTTTCCTTCTATAAGTAAAGGCGTGAGTCGGTTATCAGCTAAAGCTGTACCAAACACAAAAATAATTGGCCCGAGCTATGAAGTATTTGCTACATCACGTACGGTGCCATTTTATGAAATGGAGTATAGCATTCCTTCAAAGTATATGAGGACGGTTGTAGAAGAAATCTCAAATCTTATTGAAAAGAAAAAGTATAAGGTGCACTTCCCAATCGAATGCCGCTATGTGAAAGGGGATGATATATGGCTTAGTCCGGCCTATGGAAGAGATTCAGCATATATCGCTGTTCATATGTATAAAGGTATGAAATATGCTGCTTACTTTGGCGAAGTGGAAAAGATTTTTCTGAAGTATGAAGGGCGTCCACATTGGGGGAAAATGCATACATTATCGTATGAACAATTACAATATATATATCCAGAGTTTCATTCGTTTTTACAGGTGAGGAAATCTCTAGATGAACTTGGAATGTTTTTTAATCCTTATGCGGAGAAGTTATTTATCCCGCTATTTGTCAGGCAGTAAGACCCCTACCTCAAAATTCAGTGGAAGCAAAGAAGTTAGGTGAGGGCTAATTAAAGTTTCACATTATGTATATGAAAAAGCTGACAAATAATTATTTGTCAGCTTTTTTTAGTGTAATTGCATTTCTTGTATGACTAATATGTTCATAAAATAGTAGTTTATCCCGGCTAAATACATGTAGTAAAACATGAATAATAAATAGGCCGTTAATGATGAATAGGAATAACAATGTAACGAGTAATATTAGAGGCTCTGTGTGATTTAAAATAGAGCTACTAGAAAGAATATAATTGATTCCACCTAACGCAAAATAAAATATACCGTAGCGAATAAATAGTTCTTTTAATGTAATACGATTTGATTTTCCTTTCACGTGAATGCGAAGCAATGCTTTCCCAATTGTTTTTCCGTTAGTAAAGTATGGAATAATAATAAAGTAAATAAGGATTGAACACGTAATGAAAATGAGTTCATACATATTGGTGTAAGATTGCATATTAGAAACGAAGAAAGAATTTCCTTTGTTTTTAACGACAGGTACGACGATAGATAAGAAAATCCAATCAATTTGCATCGCGATAAGGCGACGAATGAATCCGACTGGTTTCGTTTCCAAATCAATATGACTATCTAACTCGTTTGTCTTCGGAAGGAAGTACGTAAATATTGGTGCAATGATAAAACCAATTACGCCACCTAATGTATTTAAAAACAAATCATCGATATCAAATAATCGGTATGCACAATTGTATATACCGTATAATCCAGTCACTTGTGTTAGCTCGAAAAATAGTGAAAGGAAAAAGGAAATGCAAATTGTTTGTAAGAAACTACGTCGGAAATAATAACGTAAGTAAATACCGAATGGAACAGTTAATAGAACGTTAAAGGCAACTTGTAAAAACGCAGACTCTTTTAATAAGTAGAAATAAGTAGCTGGTTTCGTTAAAACTGCCGATGTATGACTACTAATCTCTTGTATGAAATAAAATGGTGCGAGTTGCATGTGTTGTGTATTAGCCGGTTGTAGGCTACAAGTATCAAACGTTTGTGGCAACGGCAAAATAACAAGAAAATAGGCATTTAATAAGTAAAGTAATAATGAGTATAAAATAAATGAGCGCCATTTATTTAAATAACCGTATTTTCGATAATTAAATATTAAAAAAGGGATTAAAAGAAACATTGCTAAAAAAGGAAATAAAATAAATGCTGTTTTCACTGGAAATAAATATGCAGTCAAAGTAAAACTCCTTTCAATAAAAATTCGTTTATCATTATAGCGCTAAAAATATTTAAATACAAAGTTAAAACCTTTCGAAATAGAAAAAATTACTAACTTGATAGGAATTAAGTTATAATAAATTTAATATAAGGATATTG